>NZ_JAMYRK010000075.1:0-27210 GCF_040321335.1 Mesorhizobium sp. M0437 | reverse complement strand
CCTTGACCGCGAATTCCGTGGCCGCTTTCGGCAGATATTTTTCCGGATTGTCGACAAAGTCGACGGGACCACCCAGTGCCGCCACCATGCGCGCGAAGATGGAAGCGGCGCGGCCGCCGGCCAGCGTTTCGGCGGCGCGGCGCAGGCCGCCCTGGTTGGACGACACCAGGCCTGCCGATTGCAGCATCTCGGCGGCCAGCGCCAGCGTCACGTCCTCCAGCCGCCGGTCGCGAAAGCGGCCGGTGAGAAAATCGACGGCGTTGCGCACCTCGACCGCATTGCCGGCGGCGGACGCCAGGGGCTCGTTCATGCCGGTGACCAGCGCCGAGGCCTTAAGGCCGGCGCCATTGGCGACGTCGACCAGGCTGTTGGCCAGTGCGGTTGCGTCGCGCGATTTCTCCATGAAGGCCCCGTTGCCGACCTTGACGTCAAGCACCAGCGAATTGAGGCCGGCGGCCAGCTTCTTCGACAGGATCGAAGCAGTGATCAGCGGCACCGATTCGACCGTTCCCGTCACATCGCGGATGGCGTAGAGCCTGGCGTCGGCGGGTGCGAGATCGGCGGTCTGGCCGATGATGGCGCAGCCGGTTTCGAGCACCGTCTTGCGGAAGCGCGCAACATCCGGCTGGCTGATATAGCCGGGGATGGCATCCATCTTGTCCAGCGTGCCGCCGGTATGGCCCAGACCCCTGCCGGAAATCATCGGCACATAGGCGCCGCAGGCAGCGACGATCGGCGCCAGCATCAAGGAGACATTGTCGCCGACGCCGCCGGTCGAATGCTTGTCGGTGACCGGGCCGGGCAGATCCGACCAGTCGAGCACATCGCCGGAATCGCGCATCGCCATAGTCAGCGCCACCGCCTCGTCGCGGCTCATGCCGTTGAAGAACACCGCCATGGCAAAGGCGCCGACCTGCGCGTCGGTGACTGTGCCGGCGGTCAGACCCTCGATGAAGAACGCTGTCTCCTCAGCCGAGAGCTTCTGGCCGTCGCGCTTGCGGCGGATGATTTCCTGGGGAAGCATCAGGCGTCGACCCTGTGCTCCGGAAGCCCGTCCTGAAAAACACGCTGCAGAATGGTCGCCAGCCGCGCACCGCCAACCGGCGCCATGTCCTTGGTCTCCTGGTGCGACAGCTCGGCTCCGGTCATGCCGGCAGCAAGGTTGGTCACGACCGAACAGGCGGCGACGCGCAGCCCAAGGAAGCGGGCGAGAATGACCTCCGGCACCGTCGACATGCCGACCGCGTTGGCGCCCATGACGCGCGCCATGCGGATCTCGGCGGGCGTCTCGAAGCATGGGCCGGAGAACCACATATAGACGCCCTTGTGCAGCGTGGTACCGGTGGCCTTCGCCGCCTGCTCGATGGCGGAGCGGAGACCGGCGTCATAGGCTTCGGTCAGGCCGACGAAACGGCGGTCGCTCGGTTCGCCGATCAGCGGGTTGGAGCCCGAGAAATTGATGTGGTCGGTGATCAGCATCACCGAGCCCGGGCCCATCCCGGGATCGACCGAACCGGCGGCGTTGGTGAGGATCAGCCTGGAGATGCCGAGGCCGGCGAGCACCTCGAGTGCCGGCCGCATCGCCGCCGCGTTGCCGTGCTCGTAATAATGCGCCCGGCCGGACAGCATCAGCACCGGCGTGCCGGCAAAGAGCCCCGCCACCACCTCGCCGGCATGGCCGCTGACTCCGCTTCGGGGAAACCCCGGCAAGTCGGCGTAGGAGATGCGCACCGCATCCTCGACTTGGTCGACAAGCCCGCCAAGCCCTGACCCCAGCACCAAGGCGGTAGTCGGCGCCAGCCCGTCCAGCCTTTCGACGAGGTGATCGAGCGCTTCCTTCATTTCAGCACATCGCCTTCAAACCCGTATGGCAGCAACTCGCCCATGGTCACGGTTTCGACCACGCCGCTATCATCGCAGAGATAGAACTTCGTCTCCGGCCGGCAGAATTCCGCCAGCCGCTGCCGGCAGCCGCCGCAGGGCGAGCATTTTGCCACGCGTTCGGCGATCACGGCGATTTCCGTGATTTTGCCGCCGCCGCCCATGATGTAGTTGGCAAGTGCGGTGGTTTCGGCGCACCAGCCCTCCGGATAGGACGCGATCTCGACATTGGCGCCGGTGAAGACACGGCCGTCCTCGGTGCGCAACGCCGCGCCGACCGGAAATTTCGAATAGGGCGCATAGGCCTTGGCCATGGCGGCTTTCGCCGCTTCGAACAGATCATGAGCCATAATAGATCAGCGTTCCTTGACATAAGGCACGCCGCCGGCGCGCGGCGGGATTGCCTTGCCGATGAAGCCGGCAAGCAGGATGACGGTCAGCACATAGGGCAGCGCCTGCATGAATTGCACCGGCACCTTGCCGATCAGCGGCAGCGGCGTGCCTTGCAGGCGGATCGACGCGGCGTCGAGGAAGCCGAACAGCAGGCAGGCGAACATGGCGTTGACCGGTTTCCATTTAGCGAAGATCAGCGCGGCCAGCGCGATATAGCCCTTGCCGGCGGTCATGTCCTTCACGAAGCCGCCATTCTGCACCATCGACAGATAGGCTCCGGCAATGCCGGTGAGCACGCCGGTGCAGATCAGCGCCCGATAGCGCAGCCAGGCGACTGATATGCCGGCGGTGTCGACCGCGGCCGGGTTCTCGCCGACGGCGCGCAGGCGCAAGCCGAAGCGGGTGCGAAACAGCACCCACCAGGTGAACGGCACGGCCAGGAAGGCGAGATAGACCAGCACGGAATGGCCGGAGATGAGTTCCGAATAGATCGGCCCGAGAATCGGAACGCTCCTGAGCGCCTCTGCGCCCGGCCAGATGATTGCCTCGAAGCGCTCGCCGGCGGCCAGCGCCGGCGTGCGCCCGCCTTGCTGGAACCAGGCCTGGCCGAGCATGATCGTCGATCCGGCGGCAATGAAATTGATCGCGACGCCGGAAACGATCTGGTTGCCGCGATGGGTGATCGAGGCAAAGCCGTGGATCAGCGCGAAGGCAACCGAGATGAGGATGGCCATGCCGAGGCCGAGATAGGCCGAGTGGAAGACCGAGGCGGCGGCCGCACCGGCGAAGGCGCCGACAAGCATCTTGCCCTCGAGCCCGATGTCGAAGACGCCGGCCCGCTCCGAATAGAGGCCGGCGAGACAGGCGAGCAGCAAGGGCACAGACAGGCGGATGGTCGAGTCCAGGACCTGCACGATAGCGTTGAAGAAATCCATCTCAGGCGCCCTTCCCCTTGACCGCTTCCATGCCGACCGATTTCGGGCTGAGCGAGGCGAACAACGCCTGGACGTAGGGCCGGAACATATGCTCGAGCGCGCCGGCGAACAGGATCACGAGGCCCTGGATGATGACGATCATGTCGCGGCTGATCACCGGCATCTCGAAGGCGAGCTCGGCGCCGCCCTGGTAGAGCATGCCGAACAGGATCGCCGCCAGCACGATGCCGACCGGGTGCAGGCGTCCCATCAGTGCCACCGCGATGCCGACGAAACCGGCGCCCGAAACGAATTCGAGCGCGACATTGTGCTGGTCGCCCATCGTCGGGTTGAGCGCCATCATGCCGGCCAGCGCGCCCGAGATCATCATCGCAATGATGATGATGCGGATCTCCGAAATGCCGGCATAACGCGCCGCTTTCGGGCTGTGGCCATAGGTGCGCATCTCGTAGCCGAGCTTCGTGCGCCAGATCAGCACCCACACCAGAAAGGCCATGGCTAGCGCCAGCAGGGAACTGACGTTGAATGGCGCCGAACGGATTTTGGCGCCGAACAATTCGATGACCCAGTTGAGCTTCGGCAATTGCGCGCCTTCGAGGAAGGTGCGCGTCTGCGGCGCCATCGAGCCGGGCGGCTTCAGCATCCCCACCAGCGCATAGACCATGACGCTGGCAGCGATGAAGTTGAACATGATGGTGGTGATGACGATATGCGAGCCGCGCTTGGCCTGCAGATAGGCCGGGATCAGCGCCCACAGCGCGCCCATCGCCGCGGCGGCGATAATGGCGATCGGGAAGGTCAGCCACCAAGGCAGGAAGCTGTCGAAGGCCAGACAAACAATGCCGATGCCGAGACCGGCGATATAGCCCTGGCCCTCGCCACCGATGTTGAACAGGCCGCAATGCGCCGCAACCGCCACCGAAAGCCCGCTGAAGATGAAGGTGGTGGCATAGAAAAGCGTGAACGCGATGCCTTGGCCGCGGCCGAAGGCACCCTCGACCAGGACGACGGCTGCGCGCAGTGGGTTCTCGCCAACCAATATGACGACGAAGCCGGCAACGACGAAGGCGACGAACAGGTTGATCAGCGGGATCAGCACGTAGTCGGCCCAGGCCGGCAGCTTGGCATAGGGAGTGCTCATTCCGCCGCCTCGCGCTGCTCGACGCCGGCCATCAGCAGGCCGAGCTCGCCCTCGGTCGCGTCGGGGCCGCGTTCGCCGACGATGCGGCCGGCAAACATCACCAGGATGCGGTCGGACAGCGAGCGGATCTCGTCGAGCTCGACCGAAACCACCAGCACCGCCTTGCCTTGGTCGCGCATGGCGATGAGGCGCTTGTGGATGAATTCGATGGCGCCGACATCGACGCCGCGTGTCGGCTGGCCGACGATCAACACGCCGGGATCTTGTTCCATTTCCCGCGCCAGCACGATCTTCTGCTGGTTGCCGCCGGAGAAATTGGCGGTCTTGAGGCGGCAGTCCGCCGGGCGGATGTCATATTTGACGATCTTGTCCCTGGCATCGTTACGGATGGCGTCGATGTCGAGAAACGGCCCCTTCAGATAGCGCGCGTCGTCCTGGTAGCCGAGGATCGAATTCTCGTTTTCCTCGAAGGCCAGCACGAGCCCGACATGATGGCGGTCCTCCGGCACATGGGCGAGGCCGCGCTCGCGCAGCTCGCCAGGGTCGGCGGCGCCGGTGAGGTCGATCGGCTTGCCGTCGAGCATGACCGAGCCCGAAACGGCATGCCTGATGCCGGAAATCGCCTCGAGCAATTCGGACTGCCCGTTGCCGGCGACGCCGGCAATGCCGACGATCTCGCCGGCATGGACGTCGAAGGAGACGTCGTCGACCATGGTGACGCCGCGGGAATCCTTGACCGTCAGGTTCTTGACCGCGAGCTTGACGCCGCCGGCCTTCGCCTCGCCCTTTTCGACGCGCAGCGGCACGCGCCGGCCGACCATCAGCTCGGCCAGCTCCTCGACCGTGGTCTTCCTGGTTTCGCGTGTCGCCACCATGGTGCCCTGGCGCATCACCGAGACCGTGTCGGTGATCGCCATGATCTCGCGCAGCTTGTGGGTGATCAGCACGATCGTCTTGCCCTGCTCCTTCAGCTGCCTGAGGATGCGGAACAGATGGTCGGCCTCGGCCGGCGTCAGCACGCCTGTCGGCTCGTCGAGGATCAGGATCTCGGCGCCGCGATAGAGCGCCTTGAGGATTTCGACGCGTTGCTGCAGGCCGACCGGCAACTCCTCGATGATGGCGTCGGGATCGACTTCGAGCCCGTATTCGCGCTCGAGCCGCTCCAGCTCGGAACGCGCCTTGGCAATGCTCTTCTTCAGCAGCGCATCGCTTTCGGCGCCGAGAATGACGTTTTCCAGCACCGAGAAATTGTCGACCAGCATGAAATGCTGATGCACCATGCCGATGCCGAGCGCGATCGCATCGTTTGGCGTCTTGATCGATGCCGGCTGGCCGCCGACACGGATCTCGCCGGAATCGGCCTGGTAGAAACCATAGAGGATCGACATCAGCGTCGACTTGCCGGCGCCGTTTTCGCCGACGATGCCATGGATAGTGCCGCGCATAATCTCCAGATTGATGTCGCGGTTGGCGCGCACGGCGCCAAAGCTCTTGTCGATGCCGATCAGCTCGATTGCGGCTTGCGCCATGCAGCCTGTTCCCACTGTTATTTTTTTACCGCTTGGTCAAACGCCTAGCATGACGCCCAGTCTGTGCCAATTGGGTCCCTACCAATTGGCCGGAGCAGGGTTCACTCTCGACAAATCCCGCCATGCTTGTCAATTTCCAACGTGGCCGCACCCTGCACAATCGCCTGATCGAGGATTTCAAATGACCATGCCCGAGGACCGGCTGACGACGCTGGAAATCCGCGCCGCCGAGCAGGAGAACATCGAGGAACTGTCCGGCCAGATCGCCGAGCAGTGGAAGGTGATCGAGCGCATGCAGCGCAAGCTGGACGCGCTGGCCGAGCGCTTCCTGGCGCTGGAGGAACAGGCCGCGCCCGACGTGCCGGTGACCAAGCCGCCGCACTGGTGAGCGGGCCGACAAGACAAAACCGCCGGGCTTTCACCCGGCGGCTCGTCACTTCAGCAGTGCCAGTCGATCAATAACAGCAATCGATCAATACGGGCAGGCATTGTCCGACATGTAGTCGTGCACCTTGATGGTGCCGGCTATGATGTCGGCCTTGGCTTTTTCGACCGCCGCCTTCATCGCATCGTCGACAAGCGCCTTGTTGTTGTCGTCCATGGCGTAGTCGACCCCGCCTTCCTTGAGGCCGAGATCGTTGACGCCCGCCGTGAACTTGTCGTTCTTGGCATCCATGAAGGTGTTGTAGACGGCAACGTCGACGCGCTTGACCATCGAGGTCAGCACCTTGCCGGGCTGCAGGCCGTTCTGGTTGGAATCAACGCCGATGCCGAGCTTGCCGGCGTCGGCCGCTGCCTGCAGCACACCGACACCGGTGCCGCCCGCCGCTGCGTAGATTACGTCGGCGCCCTGGTCGATTTGCGTCTTGGCGATCTCGCCGCCCTTGGCCGGATCGTTCCAGGCTGCCGGCGTATCGCCGGTCATGTTCTGGATGACGTCGGTGGCCCCGGCCGCCTTGGCGCCGCCGACATAGCCGCAGCCGAACCTGCGGATCAGCGGAATATCCATGCCGCCGACGAAGCCGACCTTCTTGGTCTTGGAAGCCATCGCCGCCATCACGCCGACGAGGTACGAGCCTTCCTGCTCCTTATAGACCAGGGAGCGGACATTGGGCTTGTCGACGACCATGTCGATGATGGCGAATTTGGTGTCGGGGAACTCGGTTGCGATCTTGTCAAGCGCGTCAGCCCACGAGAAGCCCGCCATGACGATCGGGTTGCGGCCGTCCTCGGCGAAACGGCGCAGCGCCTGCTCGCGCTGGGTGGCGTTGCTGACCTCGAATTCCACATAGGGGATGCCGGTCTCGGTCTTGAACTTTTCAGCGCCGTGGAAGGATGCCTCGTTGAACGACTTGTCAAACTTGCCGCCGAGATCATAGAGGATCGCGGGTTGAATGTCCGCGGCGAAGGCCGGAAGAACCATTGCAGCTGCGGCCATGAGGCCGAGAACGATACGTTTCATGTGATCCACACCCCTGTCGGTTATTTGTCCATTATGCACCGCATGCCGGCCCGGTTCTCCGGCAGGCATAC
This sequence comes from Mesorhizobium sp. M0437, assembly GCF_040321335.1. NCBI lineage: Bacteria > Pseudomonadati > Pseudomonadota > Alphaproteobacteria > Hyphomicrobiales > Phyllobacteriaceae > Mesorhizobium > Mesorhizobium sp. M0437. Next base: position 19,798 of record NZ_JAMYRK010000075.1, on the reverse strand, counting down.
GGTGTCGGGCAGGAGTGTCTTCCTCCCGCTTCGGGTCAATCTGGCACGGCCCGAAACAAAATTCACGTGGAATTTTGACCCTTTGGAAAAGCATGGCGCCGCATCGCGGCGCCACAGCATATTCCTTGCGTCAGGGGCATAAAATCAGGCGGAGACGGCGGCCGGAATGGCGCAGGTGACGCCGGTTCCCTGCAGGCCGCAATAGCCGTAAGGGTTCTTCGCCAGATATTGCTGGTGGTCTTCCTCGGCGAAGTAGAATTCCGGCGCCGGCGCGATCTCGGTGGTGATCTTGCCGCGTCCGGCACCGCGCAGCGAAGCCTCGTAGGCATCGCGCGAGGCGAGCGCCGCCTGGTACTGCGCGTCGTTGAACGTATAGATCGCCGAACGGTAGGTGGTGCCGACATCATTGCCCTGGCGCATGCCTTGCGTCGGGTCGTGGCTTTCCCAGAACAGCTTCAAGAGCTCGGCATAGGACACGATCTTGGGATCGTAGACGACGAGCACGACTTCGGCATGGCCTGTCAGGCCCGTGCAGGTTTCCTGATAGGTCGGGTTGGGCGTGACGCCGCCGGCATAGCCGGCCGCCGTGACCCATACGCCCTCGACTTGCCAGAACAGGCGCTCGGCGCCCCAGAAGCAGCCCAGCCCGAACATCGCCGTTTCCATCCCTTCGGGATAAGGACCCTTGAGCGGCCTGTTCGAGACAAAGTGCTTCGATGCCGTCGGGATCGGCCGGTCGCGGCCGGGCAACGCCTCGGAGGGTTTCGGCAGGTTGAGCTTCTTGTTCAGCATGTCGCTGAGAAACATGTGTGGCTTCCTTTTCTTCTTGGTTGAGCCTTCCGGGTACGGGATCACCGGGTCAGGCTGGAAATGTCAGGTTGCGGCGAACCGCCCGCTGGGGCGCTGCCGCCTGTAACCGATTGCATAAAGAATGAACGCCAGCACCGCGAACACGGCAAAGCCGGGCTGGCTGAGCACCCAGGCGATGGCACCGTCCCACAGCAGCGGGTTGACCTTGTCGCGGACGAAGCTTTCGAAGGCGCTGCGCGTATCCGGCGAAACCGCGAGCCAGCTGGTGTTGAGCGGAGTCATCACCAGCGCCGAAGCCGCCACCGAGCGGGTCGCATCGAGCACGGCCATGATGACCGAAACCGAAAGCGCGATCATTGCGGCAAGACGGAAGATAAAGCGGAACATCCGGACCCTTCCTCCCCAGGAGTTTATCAGAATGTCGTGTGGACTGTTAAATAGGATCTGCGTGCTTTATCCGCAATCGCGACACGCGAAGTTGAACCTGCGGCCGCCGGTTCGCCGGGACCGGTGGCGCGCCGGGGACGGCAAGCACACCTCCGCCGCTCCTTTCGATAGGCTCCCAACGGGTGCCCCAGCGGCATGGGCTGAGCATCCGTATCCGGCAAAGCGAATAGACTGCCGTTATGTCTTGGCATTCGGCACCGGATCGACTAGATGAGCCCCGCGCCTGTTGCTTTGACGGCTCAGGTGCGGGGAAAGGGTATCCGCTGGTTGACGGCGCCCACGGCCGGAATTCCGGCACCGGAATCCCAAAGGAGATGCATCTCCCCAACCCGCGCGGCGAAACCGGCCGCGTCGAAAATGCTAAAAAGACGGAGAGGTGGCCGAGTGGTTGAAGGCGCACGCCTGGAAAGTGTGTTTACGGGAAACCGTAACGCGGGTTCGAATCCCGCTCTCTCCGCCAGCATATTTAGTAACATACTGAAAATAAAATGAAATTATACTGACGCCCGCCATAAGCCCACGTTTTACCCCACATTCATGATGGATCACTGCGGCCTTTCGTGGATGCAGTTGGACGCAAATTGACGAAATTCGCCTGGGCCGAAAGACCTCAATGCGCCCCGTGGACTGATATTCGAGGCGCAGTAAAAGCAGAACCTTCAGCGTTCGAAGGCTAACGCCTCTGGGTGGAGTCGGCCCAGATTGATGAGCTAATCCCTTTGGCCAACTTCATTCCACTGGGCAGCCGAAAGATGTAGAAGTCGGACACGTCGCCGATGGAGGACAGGAACGGCCAGATCGACGAGTTTGTCGCGGAAGGTTTTGCCACACCCTTCAATACCCTTTTTCGCACCCGTGCGCGTATACCTGAATACTCGTTTGTCACACCGCTCGTCGCCCGTGGGCGCCGAGGAACTGCCAACATTTTGAGGACAGCGTGAAATCAATTAGTGAAGCCTTCGATAGTTTTGCGCACGCATTGCGCATCAATACCGAACATCTCATCCGCGCACCGCAGCTGATGCGGATCGACCCACAGGAATGTGCCGGCAATCTCGACCAAGGCTTGTCGGCGATCCTAAACGCCTTTCACAGCATCTACGATGCGGCAAAGGACGATCCTCATGTCGTCTTCGCGTGGAATCGAACCGCGCCAACTGCCACATTGCTGGCTTTTCGCAATGCCAAGCATCATAACCATGCCCGTCGAATAAGAAGCTTGGAGACGTTCTTCACGCGCGGCGGCAAGGGTCGCACGTCGAACGAATATGGGTTGGTCGCCTACGGCCGGCCGCCGGGGTCTGGCGAGCCACTTTTTATCCAGGCGATCTCGTGGACAGACACGAACGAACTGCTCAACATGCCGTATGAGACGACCCATCTGAGTGCGGATAGGGTTGCGACCATCTATTCCTATCTTGGCGGTGACGCCATTTCCGCCTTCGCCCGCCTCCACCACCCAGACCTGCCGATTTTCTTCGATGCCTTACCTCTGATTGTGAACGCGGCAAGGGCGGTGGTGCCGGTGCTCGAGCCGCGTATCGAACGGCTTTCCATGGAAAGCGAAGGCTTTCTCGACCATTTCAAGAGTGTCGACCTAGTGGACATGGCTGTGCAGCACGTAAGGGTCGAACGGTTCAAGATTTGAAACTGCCTCCGCTGACGCTGGCGAGCAACTGCTGGCTGTGCGATCGCTCGGACGCCAAGGAAGATGGCCAATGAATTTGGGAGACAGCTTTCCAACGACAGCAAACGCCTTTCCCGAGTTGCTGCCTTGGGACCTCCCCTTTGGCTGGATCGGCCAAGGTTTTTCTCTGGCGAACCTCGTTTTTGATGTTCAGATAAAATTTCAGGAATCAGACGGTCAACTGCGGGCACTCTGCGGTGCACTGCGCGCGGATGTGGTGGGCGAGACAGAGCGCGTGACCGATCCAAACGAAGCGGCCATGATTGACGGCTTTCGATTTGTCGTCGCACAGGTCCCCATACATCAGACCATGTCGGCCGGCCGTCTCGGCGACTGTTATCATTGGCTTCTCTGGTCTATCTCCCGAACCCACGTCTTCGGCCGCATGGAAAACCATGCGGAATACAGGTTGCCGCCTTTCCCGGGGGCATCAGCTGAAATGAACGAACTCGCGTCGGACGTCGCGGTCGATTGGGTGTATGCGGCATTTATCGTAGCGCACAAGTTTGGTGGGCTTGATGGCCACTGCAAAGATTTCTTCGACGCATGTTTTTACATAGCGCTCGAAGCTGTGAAGACGGCAGGCTCCAAAGGAATCGGAGCCTTGACTGCCATCATCGCTTATACAGCGCCACGGAAGTTCGAGGCTACGAAAGCGTTGGCGGACATCCTTCTGGATCTGCTTCAACAGCCGGAAACCCCTGTCAGCGAAAAGGTCCAAATCCAGATCGTGATGACAACGCAGGCCGGCTTTTATACTCATACGCACCCGGTCGAATGGGCGCGTCGCACGCTTCGTGACTATCGGTCAGAGCTAAGATCACACGAAACGGTACAGCTTCTCGCCGTTACGATCGACAGCGAAAATGCATGGCGCGATGCCCGTAGTGACGTTCTCGCAGAGGTCCGCGGCTTGGCCGACAGCTATCGTGCGCACTACTCAAGGAGTGAGGCCCGTATCTCTTTGGACTCGCGCATCCTCGTCTTGCATCCGATCATCTATTCCCTTTGCAAGTTCGGGTCGACCGACGATCTTATGGCCGTCCTGTTCTCATGGTACGGAGAACCAGATACGACTTGCGCGGACGGAAACATTCTCTTTGTCTCGCCCAATCACAGTGACGGAGTGGCTTATGTTTGGCCCGGTGGGCGGCACTTCGCCTCCGGCGCAGTTGTCGACACGCTGGAGGAAACACTCACTGCCAACTCGGTTGCACTGAACGAATATTTCCGAGGGCCAAAGGGCGACCGATTTATCAAGGTCGACGAACGGCTCAAGAGCACTCCGGCCTTCGAACATGGCGCGGATATCTGGAAAGCGATGGAGGATCACTACAGGCTGTCAGAAGTGGCCGCGCATTTGCCACAGGGTTGGATGCCAAGATCGGTCGTCGTGATGCCGGCACACCGCGATCCCTTCCAGGCAATGCTCTCGGAGCAACTTGGTTGGAACGCTCCGCTCGAAGTTTCGTTGAGTGCGCCAGATGCCATGAGGCCAATCAGAACGGTTTCGATTTGGCCAGGTGCGACGCATACGACCGAGGCGGAAGTAGAGGTCATAGGGCATGTCGCAGCAATTGCGAGATGGGATCTGAGGATTGTGACTGGAACCCTCGACCAGCACGCGTTCCAACGATTTTACGAAGATCCGGAAGCGGACCTTCTCTGGGTCATCGGCCATGGCGAACAATCGGCCGACGATCTAGAAAAGACGGGTGTGCTCATGCACGATGACAGCCTCGTCTCACTCGTGGATATCACGAAATTCAAAGTGCCAAGCCACGGCCGCCGTCTGCTTGTATTAAACATCTGCTCCAGTGCCACTGCCCAGACATTAAATGGCATGGCCCGGTCGGGGCTTGCGCAGGAACTCGTTTCTCCGCAGCAACAGATCATCGCTCACCTTTGGCCGATCGATTACTACGCGGCGCTGGCCTTCGGAAGCAGCTTGGCACTCACCCTAGGGGGCCGATCAGCAGCGTCTGCGTTGCAGGAAGCCTCGCAGTTGATGCGCAACCAGACCGGATTGCTTGAAAAGCTGACGGAGATTTCACCCGAGTTGCAGGCGATCCATCGGCTCCAGGGCGAACGCGTCGCAATAGTCCTTGAAAGCGTGCTTTCTTGGGGCTGTCCGATTATTCTCACGTGAATATGGGGCTTCACTTGAAGTTCCCACGAGATGAAGTTGTCGCACGCGTCGATTTTTTACGGAGCGTGTCAGCATGCCGAAGGAGGTAAATTGAGAATAGTACCGCTAGATCAGCTGAAGACAGCCGACCTTCACGTTGATGCCATCTATCAGGGAGGTCGCTTTGGTAACGCAGCGGATGATCCGCTGCCGCGCTTGCTTCGAGTGGATAGCCAAGGCGGCTTTCGGTATCGCGGGAAGGTTGCTGGCAGGCTGGACATGCTAGTGCTGACGTCAAGCATGAGTGATCCGGACTGGCCGGACCACCTCGACAGGGAGACAGGCGTATTCACCTACTACGGCGACAACAAGAAACCGGGGCGCGAGCTTCATGATACCGGTCGCGATGGCAATCTCATCCTCCAGCGCATTTTCACGGCTTCCCGCCAGGGAGCGGAGGGGCGAGCTGGAGTGCCGCCCATCTTTCTGTTTGCGCGTGCCGGAACCAATCGCGACCAGATTTTTCTGGGACTGGCTGTACCTGGGGCTTCGGATCTCGATGCCTCGGAAGAGCTGGTTGCCATCTGGCGCACGGCGGACGGCAGCCGCTTCCAGAACTACAGAGCGCGGTTCACCGTGCTCGACGCAGCGGTAATTTCTCGCGCGTGGATCGATACGATCGTCTCGGGAAAACCTGATGAGAGTCTCGCACCGAAGGCATGGCGAAACTGGATTCGCACAGGCCGGCGTCTGCCGCTTGTTGCGAGCCGGTCATTGGAATATCGAACCCGTGCCGAGCAGCTGCCTAAGGACAGAGAGGGGGAAGCGCTGATTGCGGTCATCCGCGAGCATTTCGTGGATCGTCCCCACTCGTTTGAATATTGCGCCGCAGCCATTACACGACTCATGATGCCTGACATCGCGACGCTTGATGTGACACGGCCCTCTCGTGATGGCGGGCGCGATGCTGTGGGCCAGATGCGCGTCGGATCAGGCCCAAGCGCCATCCTCGTTGACTTCGCCCTGGAAGCGAAATGCTATACGCCGCCCAATGCGGTGAATGTCAGGGACGTATCTCGTCTGATCTCACGTCTCCGGCACCGCCAGTTCGGCATTCTTGTCACGACTTCGTGCGTCGATCTCCAGGCGTACAAGGAGATCAAGGAAGACGGGCATCCGATCGTCATCATTGCCGCGACTGACATCATTGAGCTTCTGAGGCGCAACGGACGCGGGGCGGTCGATGCGGTGAGAGTGTGGCTTGCTGAAGAGTTTTCTCACGGCCGCGACCGCCTGACTGATCATCAGGAAGCGGCTTCGTCCGTCACTGTTGACTGAAGGAGACCTGCGCGCTCTGCCGCAAGCAGGGCTTCAAGAGCCGGCTTGGCCTGCTTGACGGACGGCTTCCTCTCCCATCCCCCGGCTGCATAAGTGGCAAGGGTGCGGCAGATGCCTGCTACTTTGTAGTGGATCACGCCACTCTTCTGCCCCTTCTCAGCCACTTCAAGCCATTGCGCGCTGCCGATCTTCATGCAGCGTTCAATGCGCTCGTAATCAGCAACGGAATGAGTTCCGATCGGCGCGAGAATGGTGCTTCCGTCCGTTTCCGAGTAGGACAGTTCCGGTGGCAGAGGATCGGAGAGTGATGGCAGGGCCATCTGAATTTCCTTCCAGCACTCTTCCTTCTTGTACCATTCGCTGGGGTTTCGCTGGCCGGCGGAGAGGCGCATGGCTGCATCAATCAGTGGCGCCCAATCCTCGACTAGGCGCTCAAGCTCCACGCTCACCTGCTGGCGCGACCACAGTCTGCCAAAATCGATCCGGCCACCAGTGCGATGGCTGAGACCGGCGACGACGTAGGCGATTATCTGCGCCCCATAGGCGGGAAACTTCATGCTCCGTATTTTCTTCTCGACCGCGCGGTAGAGGATCGCAATGGCAACGAGTTTTTTGAACCATGCCGCGTCGGGTGGTGGCGGCGGCTCGTCTTTCAGTCTCTGCATGAAATGCTGAAAGTTTTTCTGACCACCCAGGCATACCCGGTGCGGCAGTCCGGACCAGGCCGTCAGATAGCGAGCAACGTCTAGCTTGCTGAGCCGGCGATTCTTCGGTGTCTGCGCCTTGAAAGTCTGCTGTTCTGTCTTGCGGTAGGCGGCCTTCTGTTCGGCCGCCAGATAGGAGCCGCGCGCCCGCTCATAGAACCAGCGTCCACGACCATCGTCGAGCCAGGTATTTTTGGCTAGCGTCTCAACCTGCTGATGGAACGGATCGTTCGCGGAGAAATCGGCAAGCTGGACTGTGTTCTGGCGGTTTGCGGCTTTTGAGATGGATGCGACCATCTCGCTGAGTTCAGCACCGCCAACCTTGATGATCTTAACTGGGACGGCGACATTCGCGAGGCTGAGGCTTTCCTTGCGCCTAGCGCGATGCAGCGAGGCGGTTGTCTGCCCGCCATTGACGATCTGAAGTCCCCGCAGAGAGCGAATTTCGCAGGCACCTTGCCCGACTTCTGAAACGTCCAGGTCATCCACGGTGGCAACGATTCCGTTGTTGAAGGCAAGGAACATGGATGGCTGTTCAACGATAGTCCGCCTAAGTTCCGCGTTTACGCTCTTGCGGCCCTGCAACCCGAGGAAGGCTCGAACATTCAGTTCCAGGAGTTGCGCGCCATAGCGCTCGTACACCTTCGAAAGAACTTCTCCGGGCAAAACGGTCAGATAGGCATCATACTCGCCATCCTGCGTGGGCGCGTGCAACGAAGGAACCGGCCTTCCAGTCAGGGCGACAAGATCGACAGATATGTCCGCGCGTGTCTGGCCTTCTCCGAGTATCCTTTGCAGCCGCACGATATCGTAGGTTTCCTGCCCGATCTTCCGTCCGCGCCAGTCGCTGCTGGCAGCGAACTTCCCGACCATCGCATTGGTGAGCAGGACAATCCTGACGGTACCGATCTCGGAGGCTTTTGTTTCGATCAGCCTCGCAAGGTCGCTTGCATCGGTGTTGGATGGTTCGAGCTGCGAGGCGAGGCCGTCCATGCAGGCCCCGGCAAAACGCAAAGCCCGTTCAAAGGCCTTCGACACATCTGCTGCCGGCAGTTTTTCCGGCGGCAGATCGGTATGGAAGATCGTCGTAAAGAGATCGAGGTGCATGCGCTCTTCATCAAAAGCGTAGCCATCGATCCGATAGGCCGCGCCGTTGCGAAGGCGGCCCTCCTGGTACAGGTCGAAAGTACCTTCGAGATGTCCGGCTTCTTCCAGACGTTCAAGGACCGTCCGAGTGAAAACCTCCTGAGAAAAGGGAACGTCCGACGAAAGCCCCTCTTCTACTTCGCTAAGGAGTTCTTCTGCGAATTTCTGAAGAGTCTCGTCGATCATGACGGGTCTCCTTGAACAAAGGTATCGAGGACAGTGGATACGTCTACGGTGAATGCAGAAATCGCTCGAACTTCAAGCGTATAGGTTGCCTCGGTTATGGCCACAGGGACTGCTGCACGTGTGAGACGTGGGAACCCATCTGCAACTGAGTAAGCTTCAATGGTGCGCAGCTGTATTCTTGGTGCAGTGCGGGCATTCTCGTCATCGGGCATGAGACCCCGCCGCAGAAGTGCATTCTCAAATGAGCGTCGGGGGAGAGCGTCCTGCAAGACAGTCGCAATAGCGGAAAGAATGTCGCGCAGAGAGCGCCCATCGGGGGCTTCGATCAGCCTGACATGCAGGAGATCGAGCTGCCGGAGTCCAGAGGCGTCGAGTTGATCAAGCCTAGAAATCGTGACGGTCGGTGCGGGTCCTAGACTGGTTTTTACCTCCAGGGCATGGCCGTCAATTAGGAAGTCGTGCAGCCCGTCATTCGGGGATTGCCAAGTGGCGAGATGACGCCGGTTCGCAGTCAGCACGCGCTCCAGGATGAGCAGTTCTCCGATGAGGCCGATCGTTTCCGATTGAGACAGACCATCTCGTCGATCGCGAAGAAACTGCCGCCACGCGTCCAGACGCGCAAGAAACTGATCAAGGGCACCCGCTCCACCAGCGAGCGCTGCGGCACCAACAACATCCGCGCAGATGGTCAAGAAGAGATCACGCCTGCTCGCATCCTCCAGGGAAAGAACCAGGAATGGACCTGAGTCATCCGGTACGGTGCTCAGTCTCATTCCTCCGAGTTCGAAAAGTGTCGCGGGCGCCGGCATGGTCTGAAGCATCAGACAAGGCGCGTTGTCGGCTGCCCGCATTCCCGCCAAGATGTCCAAAGAAACATCTGTGGAAATCAACTTCGTTCGATATTGACGGGCCACGGGCGCAATTTGCGCCAGCTCGTACCAAGCATCACTGAGCACATTCAGCCAGGCGGTCATGACTCCTCACGCTGCTGAACGCTGTTGACCAGATAGACGCGCTTGTCGGCGGCATCACTGTCCGGGAAACTGACGACAACACTGATGACAGGACGATCTGTCGACTCAACCTTCGCCTGCTCCGGATCAATAGGGTAGATGATCAGAAGGCCGTTCTGCGGACGTGTGCCCCGAACCTTCCGAATGAACTCACCGGACGGCACCTTCGTCTGAGGCTTGGTACGCGACTGTCTCTCCCGGTTTGTCATGATCAGAGAGCTGTCAAATTCGACGTCGGTAAGATCAATGGCTTGGTCCAGGGGACTTAGTGTGGTGCCGATGATAAATCGATCATCAGGCAAAGCCTTTCCGTTCCTGGGGTCCCTTGGCGTGCGCAAGATGCATCTGCGTCGGCGCCCAGCGATTTCGACTTCCTTCTCGCTACCCGTCGCAAGAAAAACGGTCCATTGCGTCAATTCAGGCGGATTCATCGCGAGCTGATCGTTGATGTAGGTTGAGAGCTTCTTGCCGTCGACCTGCATGCTTTCTGGCGGGAAGGTAAGATTTTTCAGGTAGTCGGAAATCTCTCGTCCAGCGATGTTAGTCCAGAGAGTGCCGTCAGCCTTCTTGTTGTCTGGTCCTGGGCGGCGCGGGTTGCCCGTTCCATCGCCAAGGCCGCGGATGAAGTCGTCAGTTATCGCCGCGTTGCGTTCGATGGTCACACGATCGCGGAACATGACCGTCTGCACCTTGCCCTCACCTGCGTAGCTGCTCTGATGTAGTTCGGCGTGACGCTGCTTGTTCTTCGCGGTCACCTCCAGGATCTCGTGAACGGCGACCTTCAGGCCAAAGTCCTTCGGCGTCGCATCCATTTGGGCCATTTCAAAGAACTGTGCGCGCAGCTCCTTCTGAGCCGTGGCGACATAGCGGAACCAGTCTTCCATATCCGGGGTGGTGAAAAGGCGGCAAAGATCGGCAAAGCCACGGCGGTACCCAAACCAGCGCCCCATTTGCAGCAGGCTGTCATACTGGCGCGATATACGCAGGAAGTAGCTGACAGAGAGTCCTTCCAACGTGAGCCCACGGGAAAGCTTGTCGCCGCCGACAGCAATGACAGAATAGCCCTTGTCCTTATAGGCATCGTAGTCGACGTCCGCCTTGGTCTTCCCGTTGGCGGTGATGACCTGGATCTTGTCGGAACTATCGGGAAGGAGCGCGCGAACCTGACCCCACGTCACGGGATCGTATTGCGACCGTAGACTGTAGGTTCGACGGCTTCAGTCGTTGGTTTATAGTCAGACTCCCATAGAGCTTTTAGGCGTTCAAGAGTCTCATGGTCGCCATTGGAGATCATGGCACGCGTTTCGCGCAGATACGTCTCGACCTGTCGATGTACCTCCATGTGAACGTCAACAAAACGCGAGACGTGAACTAGCATCGAATTGTGTTGGCGCTCCTGACCTCTTGCGGCGCGAGCCGCACACGTCAGCAGGAAGGTGTCGATGGCCCTCTCTAGGCTTGGCGGAATGATCTCCTGACCATTGAAGCGCGGCTTCAGATACTTGTCATGCTTCTCCGGTATCCAGCGTTCGCCGGTTTGATCGAGGGCGCGAACGAGCGGCAGACCGGGATTGTCCGCGTCGTCATTTGTGCCGAAGACTGCGGCAGGACCGAAGTAGTCGTCTGGGGGCGTTAACGAGACAATAAAGGTGGACGGAAAAAGGTCGGGGCCGTAGTCCTTGGCTTTCCGTTCATCGTGAATGAAGATGTTTGCAAACGGGGTTGCCGTGTAGCCGACATAGACGCGCCGATCGAACTTCATCAGCAGTCGTCTGATTTCACCGTTCACCCGCTTCGGATCGTAGTCCTCCTGAAACGTTCCGTCCTCAAGAAACGGCTGGTCTCCGGTGTCGACCGAAGCCTGGTCCGCCTCATCGTCAATCACAAGGACAGGCGCCGCCTTCGCCGGTGCGGGCAGGCGGGCGATCCAATTATTCAGATGTTTGAGAACGGTGGCATTTTTCTTGACTACGAAGACGCAGGGTTGATTGACAGGCGAGAAGCTGAGCTGGTCCGCAACCCGCTGATTGAAGTCCCCATTCACGTCAGCCATCGTCAAGCTGTCGACGGTAAGCTGTGCGTTGAAGTTGCCGACGCCGATTATGCGCAGAGGCTGATTAGGCTGGCGGGTCTTAGGGTTTGTGTCGTAGCCGAGAAAATCCTGATCGAAGCGTTTCTGTGTCTGGAGGCGCAGGATTTTGTGCATCCCCGCCAGCACGATGATGATACGGTAGCCAGCGTCAGCAGCGCGGTTGACGACACCTGCATAGCTGGCCGTCTTTCCTGACTGGACATCGCCGACGACGAGGCCGCGCCAGTCCCAGCTTCCCGGACGCTGAGGATCGTCCATGACTTCGAGGATTCTGGCGGTGCTGTCCTGGAGTTGCTGAATGGACATTTCTGGCCATCCATCCTCCTCCAGCTTGTAGAGGTATCGTTGCATGAACGATCCAGGCTGTCGCCGCTCGCCGACATACCAGGCTGCCGGGCGCTCCTTGTCCTGAAGGGTAAGCGCCGGCCCTTGCTCAGTAACGAAGATGGTCCAGAGCAAGCGCGTGGCATCTTCTATCTGCTCCGAACTTACGGTCTGCCTAGTGGCAAGGCTGAAAATCGGCGCATCAAGTTCGACGATTTTCGCGATGGCCGCACGGTCGATCTGCTCACCGGCATCCTTCTGTATCTGCAGGATTTTTCTTGCCCTAAGGGCTAGCGCTTCAATCACATCCGTCATTGTTATCCCCCAGCTTCCGCATAAGTTCCGATCTCAGTTTCGTCAGATCTCCTGGAAGATTGAGAAGAAGCGTGTCGAGGCGTTGATCGAGTGTCATGTTCTCTGGAAGCGCCTTTCCGAGTTCGTACAGCTGATCGCTCAGTTGAGCGATGTCATTGGCGTCGAGCTCAGGAACTTCCGCGCCTTCAGACTCGGATACGTCGAGCCATATGCGTTCCACTGGGACACTTCGCTCGATGATCGAGAGGACAGCATTCAGAGGGCGCCGACCGCCTGTTTCTGCCTCACGGCACGAGAGGATCACCGGATGGTCTCGATTGATTCGGTACTGAATCCCCTTGGGGCTTTCCGTCGCCAGCCATACGGCTGGCGCAGTATGCGGAGCGCCATGCAAGCGCGGACCCTGACCACGAAAAGCGAATACCTCACGTGCTTCGGCCCGACACCGTCCGGCAATAGCTGTCAGGCGCGCTCGAAGTGCGCCCGGCGGCAGCGCCTGAGACTTGCGCACGTCTATGCGCCAGTCGCGATCCAGCCCGGTCGGAAGGTCAACTGCAATGCGCGCCAGACGGCTCGCCTCATCGCGCGTCCATGTGCGAACGCCACCGAGACCGAGCCAGCTGCCGGCGACGAGAAGGCGCTTTCCCCGGTAAACATAGAAACCCTGCCGCGCTCCCCAGCCGCCGGGTCCGCCCGCCGCTTCGTAGTCGGCATCATTAGTGAAGCGGTCACGGTGCGGGAGAACATACGGCTTGATGGTGAGAGCCGCGCCCGCATGCCGGATACGCTCATAGGGCATTTCGCGTGTTGCAGGATGGCTAGTCTGAAAAGGGTCCCAGGCTCTGACCGCCCGCCCATTGACAACAATCGGAACTCTTGTCGCATCGCCACCTATGAATCGGTGAAAAACCATGCCGAGATGGGCGCGGATCTCCTCAAGCCGAAGGAAGAATGCCTCTTTTTGCAGACCCAGGAGACCGCTCAGGGCATCCATTCGGTCGATGATGACAACCGTGCCCTGATCTATAGTCAGCACGCGCTGAACGAAGGGATGGTCAGGCAACGGGTCCGGTACCTCGGCAATCCACCCCGATCTCGCGATAACATCGACGTCAAGGGAGAGAGACGACGTCACGCCTTCGCGTCTCGTGACAACCGTCACTCGCCGACCTTGAGAGAGGGAAGCTGTTTTCAGACCCAGACCGAAGCGTCCGAGGTCTGATTCATCGCGCTCTGCCGATGGCCCAATACCACCCAGCCGCATAGCGGCTACAAGTGTTTCGTAGTCCATGCCGTGGCCGTCATCCAGCACGACGGCAATGGGATTGCCCGCATTCCATTGCAGATCGAGTTCGATCTGGCTCGCCTCAGCTGAAATACTGTTATCGACGAGATCAGCGAGGGCGGTTTCAGGCGCATAGCCCAACCCTCTCAGAGAATCGACAAGGGCGGATGCAGACGGAGTGATCTCGACAGTCAAGGGCACCATGGCGTCACGCTGCTCGTCGTCCGTCGATCCTTGCAGCACCACTCGCTGCTCTTCTGAGCTGCTTTCGCAGGGCACGCGCCACCGCGAGCCCAAGAAGCGGAGGTACGGCATTTCCTATCTGCCGGAACGCTGCATTCATCGCGCCCGCAAAAAAGAACCCGTCAGGGAACGACTGAAGTCGAGCCGCCTCTCGGACCGAAATCGTCCTGGCCTGCCTGCCGTCGAAATGGATATGGGAATAAGTGTCTTTGCCCATATGGGCAGTGAGCGTGCGAGACGGTTTGTCAGGGTCTAGCTTCCACCACTTGTTGGGAAACTTCTCAGGGTCATACGGCGGCACCATGCTGCCACGAAGGTCCTCATACGCCGGTGAGCCGCTTGAGTAGTGCGAAAGACCCTGTTCGGCGAGAGCATCGAGGAACATCTCTTCAGCCAGCCTTCTTGCCTGCGGATAATCTGCTCCGGGCTTCATTGCGGCAAAGATGGGGAAGTCGCGCGGCGTCAGCCTGACCAGATGCCCGCCGGTTCCATTATCGGTTCTAAAACCCGGCCAGCCGCGCATTAGCTTCGCGTAGGCAGAAGGCCCGCCCTTCGGCGCACGATAGGGCAACACATCAGACATCTTGCGTCTCCGCATGGTGCGAGGATCCGTCAGATGTTCGCCTATCAGCGGCAGGTCGTGCAGCGCTCTGCCAACACTAATCGCCGGCGGAAGCTTGTCCGACGGCGTGACAATCTCGTGGAACCGTCCGCTATTCCGATCGACATGTTTCAGTGCGACCCGCCTCGATCCTTCGTAACCCCGGGGCAGGTCAAGGAAATGCGTCGGCCCTGGGAAAGCGGGCCTTTGGTTCATGATATCGGCCAGCGCAATGATGAAGAGCCGCTCGCGCACCTGCGGAACACCGAAGTAGGCTGCGTTCAGTATCGTATAGCCTGTTCGATATCCGGCTTCTTCGAGCGTCTCGCAGATTTCCTCGGGCACGTTATGACCGGCGAAGTTCAGGATATCCGGAACGTTCTCAATGACAATCGCCAGCGGCTGAGTGTCGTGCACGAAGTCGAGAAAACATCTGTAGAGTGAAGCGCGCGGGTCCTTCTGAAAAGCGTCGTCCGCCCCGGCGACGGAGCGCAGCTTTGAGCGCCCGATACGCGCAAAAGCTTGGCAAGGGAGTCCGGCAGCCAGGACGTCGAAGGACTCCTCGGGAGCAGTAGACAGTGCGAGGTCATTGACCAGTCTACTGGCCGAACATCGCTCCATGTCACGGGGTTTCGCCCATGCGTCGTCGCTGCGGCGGCCGTGGCCAAAATTTGCCGCGTAGCTCTCAGCCGCTTCGGCCTCGAGTTCAATGTGTGCAGAAAGCTCGAACCCCGCAGCCTTCATCCCCAGGGAAAGCCCGCCTGCACCGGAACAGATTTCAAGCAGACGGGGGCGCGCTCCAGCCCTCAGACGGGCAAGCTTTCGCTGCCGAATCAGTCGCTTGTTGTCTGAATTCATTGTCCAAATATGCTTTGAGCGTCCGTCTGAGGCTATCGAAATCTGAGGTCTGGCATTCCCAGATCACAACAACGTGCCAGCCGAGCCGCTCAAGTTCCCCCACCACGCGCCCGTCACGCGCCACGTTGTTCTGAAACTTTCTGGTCCAGAACTCAACATTAGACTTCGGCTCATACGCATATTTGCATCCGATATGACGATGCCAGAAGCATCCATGTACAAAAACGGCCACTTTCCGCTTGGGAAACACCAAATCAGGTGTACCAGGCAGGTCCCGTCTGTTCAGCCTGTACCGGTGTCCAAGCCCGGAAGCAGCTTTTCGAACGGCGATCTCAGCCTTCGTATCCTTGCCGCGGATGCGGCTCATCATTCGAGAACGGGCGGCGGGGGTAACAATGTCCATGGGGCCAGTGTGGCGGCACGCACCGAGATTGCAACCATCAAGCGGAATTGGCCATTTGTAATCTCGGTGGGCCTTTCACCCTGAGCCAATCCCCTCACCTGTTACGGGACAGTGCTTATCCACCGATAGTCATGAGCACGAAACGATGCCACAATTTCAGATCTTCAGCACATGAACTTCCTCGCAGACCGCTGACTTAGCCCCTTTCGCAGCCGGAGATCGCAGGCTATTCAGGTTACAAGCAGGAAGGGAGCCCAGATTGTCGGACACTTTGATCAGTGACAGCGAACAGCACGCCCTCAATGCGGTTCATGGCGTTGAGGACGAGCCCGCTGATGATAATGTCGAGGTAACCCATCCGTTCGATCCCAGCAAAATTCGCGTAACGACGGAGCCGAGAACGATCGATCTCCTCTTCAGGCGGATAAATCATGGGGAGATCGACCTTGCGCCAGACTTCCAGCGCCGCGCTCGTCTCTGGAAGCCGCACAAGAAGGGCCAGCTCATCGAATCAATTCTCCTGCGTATTCCCCTTCCTGTTTTCTATGTCGCGGCGACCGAGGATGATCTTTGGTCGGTAGTAGACGGCCTGCAGCGGCTGACTACGATTCACGACTTCATGTCAAATGCCTTCCCTCTGACGGGGCTAGAGTATCTTAATCAGCTCGAGGGCCTGTACTTCTCTAAGCTGCCCCGCCCGATGCAGCGGCGCATCGAGGAAACTTCTCTCGTACTGAATATCATCCAGCCGGGCACACCCGATGAGGTTATGATCAACATCTTCAAGCGGCTCAACACCGGTGGCCTTCCGCTTACGGGGCAGGAGATTAGGAACGCCCTTTACAAAGGTCCGGCGCGAGATTTTCTGGCTGCCATGGTCGGAACACCTGAGTTTCAGCGCGCCACCGATGGCCGTGTAAGCGATGACCGAATGGACGCGCAGGAATGTGTGTTGCGCTTCGCCGCTTTCTACCTGGACGATTGGCGGAGATACGACAGGAACGATCTCGACGCGTACCTGAGCGAAGCGATGCGCCAGCTCAACTCCATTGGGCAGGTGCCTCTTGATGAGATCCGTTCGCGGTTCCTAGTGGCGATGAATGTCGCCTTCGAGATATTTGGCAGAGACGCATTCCGGAAGCGCTATGCCATGGAGGACGATCGTAAACCTGTCAGCAAGGCGCTATTTGAGGCGTGGAGCGTCAATCTGGCCCGCCTCGACGCTGACAAGCAAAAGCTACTTACAGAGCGACGGGAGTTGCTGCGCGAAACATTCATTCAACTTATGCAGGCCGATCATTTCTTCGACGTGTCCATCTCTTCGTCGACCGGCACGGTGCAGAGGGTTCACAAGCGCTTCGGTGCGATCGAACAGGCAATAGAACAGGTGCTTGGGGAGTATCCGAAATAATGATCAGGGCGCTGCGGCTGGGCAACTTCAAGTGCTTCGAAAATGAGGTCGTCCCACTACAGCGCCTTACGCTGCTCTCCGGCGTAAACGGCGCGGGAAAGAGCAGTGTCGTCCAGGCGATGCTCGTCCTAAGGCAGATTTGCCTGCGCGGCGGGTTCACGGGTCCACAAGTTTCACTTTCAGGCGATCTGGTGGACCTTGGCCGAGCGAGCGACATCTTGTTCACTTCCGCCTCCGAGGACATGATCTGGCTTGAGGTCGAAGCGGACAAATGTTTGCACCTTAGAGCCGCTTGGTTGGTAGACGTTGAGACGGGTGAGGCGTCTTGGGCCAACCTATCCGAAGCTCGCGAAGCCGTACGTGAGATGGCGGAGCAGGGCGTAATGCTTTTCAGCGGAGGTCAATTCGGAGCCGCCCACGTAGCCGGTTTTAATTATTTAAATGCGGAACGATATGGCCCCCGCAAGGCTCTGCCAATCGAAGTTGGACGAGGGCGTCTTTTCGACTTAGGCAAGAATGGCGAGCATGTCTTGGATGCGTTGCTCGGACACCAAGATCGAATCGTACTGCGGACAGGCGATCCTCGCAAACTGCAGAACGCCCCCGGTGAGCGGCTTCGCGACCAAATCGAGGCTTGGCTTGCTGAGATTAGCCCAGGTGTTCAGTTGAGCATCGTGGGGGTGCCAGATGCTGACTTAGCTGTCGGCTCCTTCTCTTTTGGAAGCGAAGGAGCGCTCCGCTCGCCCGAGTTCCGACCAACGAACGTCGGATTCGGACTCAGCTACATCCTTCCGGTACTCGCAGCGTTGCTTGCGGCACCGGAGGGCGGACTGGTCATCATCGAGAACCCAGAAGCGCACCTGCATCCGCGTGGGCAAACCCTAATGGGGGAGCTGTGCGCACGGGCGGCCGCCGCCGGTGTACAAGTTATTATCGAGACGCACAGTGACCACGTACTCGACGGCGCGCGTCTAATGGTCAAGAACGGTGTGCTCAGCCGCGAAGATGTAGTCTTCCACTACCTCCATCTTTCGGGGGGGCGAGCGGTTCGTCGAAGCCCCGTGATTGATGACGAGGGCCGCCTCTCTGAGTGGCCCGAAGGGTTCTTCGATCAGCATCGAAAAAATACTGCCCAATGGCCCGGCCGAGACGCAGCTAATTATGTCAGAATACGTCTTTAACACCGCGTCGAATGACCCGGCGGAAGCCACGCTTCACACCGGAAATGCCCTGGTGGCAACGCTTCTACGGACTCTCGCCGAGCTCGATAGTCAGCTGCCTGGTCCAGTCCGGCCCATTAAACTTCCCCATAACCCCTGGGATCTGATTATCGCCCATGACGCGAAGGGCATACCGATCTCTCTCGGAGAGATCGTCTCCACGTTCTATGAGTCGGGCAGCACGCGCGACCTTGCCGCTTTCTTTGACGCGCTGCTGTGCTACGCGCCGGCCGTTGAACAGCTCGATGAGAGTGCCATCGACGCGGTGCTACGGCTCAGCCCCACTGGGCCTGTACCGGGTTATGAAAATATATATCAAGCCGTTTGCGACGCCGGCTACGATGCCATGCAGTGCGTTGTGACGGGCGGCACCCTTGTCAGTCTTGCTCACAACCGATGGAATTTCGATCATGCAGTCGTTGAGTGCGGGACAGGTCGGGCGGAACTCGATCATGCCAGCCGTCCCGGCCATGTGGAAGCCATCGTTCTTCGCAAGCAGGATGCTGCTCGAGTTGCGGTCACGCGTCAGAACTTTGAAGCCATTCGGGAGACAGCATTTCCCACTTTGATGTGGGGCCGGGACGTCACGGATCAGATAATGACTTTCCCAGCAGAGTATTTGGGGCTCGCGTTTGCCAGGCTTGCGAGCCTCGATGACCTTGTTCAGCGCTGGAGAGCATCTGGCGCCGCCCAAGTTGATCCGGGCAGCATGGTCCTTAGGAACGAGAGCGACCTTACGATGGACAACTACGGTGATCAGCGTCGCTTTCGTGCGGCGTCCGGCGAAATACGGACGTATGAAAAGCACATCTGGATCGATCGAGGTAATCGGATTCACTTCATACTTGATCAAACACTCCGTGCGATTGAGATCGGTTACATCGGGCCGCATCTCCGCACTTGGAACCACTAGCGGTTACCTCTCATCGCATATTGGTACATCAAGGTATGCCCTGAAGTGACGTAACATGGTCCGCTTCGTGTGATGTAACATCGGAGTTGACACCGACTATTTGTGACAGTGTAGCCTTCGAGCCTAAGCCTTGAGGTGACACCCATGAGCCTGATCGGTTACGCCCGTGTCAGCACCGTTGACCAGGACCTTGAAACGCAAATCGCCAAGCTCAAGGCTGAAGGCTGCGGCATCGTTCGGTCGGAAAGGTCTCAGGGGCGAGCCGAGATGGTTGAGCCGAGCTTGCTATAATCCTAGACTAGTGTACGGCCAAGCATGTCTACGCACCCAAGGGTGCCATGCGCTCTAATGTAACGCTTGGCGGCCAGCTTGCGTTAGATAGAACTGGCAACATTGTTTTCAGCTACTCGGTCTTCGAACACATCCAGCGTGGCGCCCGAGTCGCGATTGTCGGCATAACTCCGGGCGCGCAACAGGCCGAAAATGCGTTGGTAGAGCTTCGCCGAAGGCTAATTGCTGGCGACAGCGATGAGGCGGCCCTTGCAGCCGCTAAGGTGAGCCGCAAAACGACGATGTAATGTACGCATCCGGTGAAGACCGCAGACGTGCGCATCCGGCAGCCAGGAGAACCTGAGCACCGGAGTGCTGGGGTCAAGCTTTCTTTGGGGAGACGC
>NZ_JAMYRK010000074.1:0-27549 GCF_040321335.1 Mesorhizobium sp. M0437 | reverse complement strand
TGAGGGAGGGCGGCTACCCTCTCTCAGCGTTCCTTTCTGACCCATTCGGCAGCGAAAGTCATAAGACAAGCAATTCCAGGAAAAGTGTGAAACGGTTTCCGTCCGGAATGCGTCAAAACAAAGAGCTAGAGCGGTTCGCCGTTTCCGTGAAACGGTGAACCGCTCTAGAGATCCGTCAGGAATTTCGCGAACGTCATCGAACCTTCGGGCCAGGGGCCGAAGCCGGAATCCGCGTTGAGATGACCGGCATCGCCGGCGTCGATGAACAGCGAGCCCCACGCCGCGGCAATGTCCTCGGCGACGCCGAAGGCGCAGAACGGGTCGTTGCGGCTTGCGATCACCACCGACGGAAATGGCAGCGGGTCACGCGGGTAGGGGCCGAAGGTCATCAGGTGCCTCGGCTTTATCTCAGGGTTGGCGACATCGGGCGGCGCCACGAAGAAAGCGCCGGCGACCGGTCGCTCGAACCGAGGCAATGCCTGGATGACCGCGGCGACGCCAAGCGAGTGAGCGACAATGACGACCGGCCGCTCGGCCTCGTTAACGGCCTTGGCGACACCGGCCGTCCAATCCTCGCGCACCGGCTTCGACCATTCCGTCTGTTCGACGCGGCGCGCTGTCGATAGTTTCGACTGCCAGCGGCTCTGCCAATGATCGGGGCCGGAATTGGTGTAGCCCGGCACGATGAGAATATCTGCTTCCCTGACTTTCATGGCGCGCATGTAGCGAGAGGCGCTGTCGGGTGCAACCGGGTATGAACTCAACAGCGACACGCAAACGGCCTCTCATCAGCCCGGTTCTGCTCGCTATTGTGAACACCATGTTCGCTTCTTGCGCTCTTGTGTGAACGATCGCGATCGACGATCTGTCGCTGAGAAAGAATGGCTGTTCCGAGATTTTGGCACGGACACGGCGTAGAATGATTGATGGCGCCGGGTTCCTTCGTTGGAAGCTTGTCGAGCGCCGGCTGAACGGAGCACTTTGATGAGCGAACTGCCTTTTGCCGCGACGACCCCGGTCAGCGTTGCCCGTGTCGGCTTGCGGGCGCGCGATGCAGAAAATCTCGCTGCCTACTATCGCAAAGTCGTCGGTTTGCAGGAACTGACCCGCTCCGGCGGCACGATTACGCTCGGCGCAGTCAATCGCCCTTTGCTCGACATCGAAGCGGATCCGGCTGCGAAACCCGATGACCCGCGCAGCGCCGGTCTTTTCCACACCGCCTTCCTGCTACCCGGCCGGGCCGATCTCGGCCGCTGGATCAATCACGCCATCGCCGGTAAGATCGGCATCGAGGGCGCATCCGACCATCTGGTCAGCGAGGCTCTTTATCTGACTGATCCGGAAGGCAACGGCATCGAGATCTATGCCGACCGCCGCCCCCAGGATTGGAAATGGAATGGCGACAAGATCGCGATGGCGACGGAGCGGCTGAACATTCCGTCGGTCATTGCCGAAGTGCCGGCCGGTGACGCCGGCTGGCAGGGCGCGCCGGAAAACAGCATTATCGGCCACGTCCATTTGCGGGTCGGCAGGCCGGAAGAAGCCGAAGCATGGTGGCATCAGGAGTTCGGTTTCGAAACAGTGGCAAAGTACGGTGGCGCGGCGGTGTTCCTGTCGTCCGGCGGCTATCATCACCACATTGGCGCAAATGCGTGGCAGAGCGCGGGCGCCGGTCGCCGCGATCCCGCCCGCTCCGGCTTGGCCTGGGTCGAGATGCGTTCGGACAATGCCGCAAGCGAGACAACCCGCGAGGATCCGTGGGGCACGGTGATAAGGACGGTTCCCGGTAAGGCGTAGGCTAGAGGTTCGCCTTCTCAAGCAGGCGTCCAAGCATCAGCAGGCCCGCTGGCCATAAGCCGAGGCGGGCCTCGTTTCCCATATGGCCAAGATCGCCGGCATCGGCGATGTCCGCACCCCAGGCTCCGGCAAAGGCGGTCGCCTTGTCGAAGGTGACGCGTGGGTCGCTGCGGCTCGCCACCACCAATGTCGGGAAGGGCAGGCGCTTCAGCGGCATCGGCGCGAACGGGCGCACCGCGTCGAATGAAGGATCGGTATCCTCGACATTGGTCGCGGCGACCAGGAATGCCGCCGCGACCTTGTCGAGTTGGCTTTGACTGGCGCCGGCAGCCCACTTCACCGCCGTCGCCACCGCCAGCGAATGCGCAAGCAGCACGACGCGGCGCGGTGCGGCGGCCACCGCGGCATCCACCTGGCCGATCCAGTCTTCAGGCTTTGGCCGGTCCCACTCGGCCTGCAGCACGCGGCTCGAATTGGGGAACACCCGGCACCAATGCGACATCCAATGATCCGGCCCGGAATTGCCGCGCCCGGGCAGGGCGAGGAAATCGAAATCTCCGGCCGACGAAATCATCAGGCTTCTCCAAACACTCGGCTAAAGATCGTATCGACGTGCTTGGTATGATAGCCCAAGTCGAATTTCTCGCGGATCTCGGCCTCGGGCAAGGCTGCGACAACGTCCTTGTCGGCCAAAAGTTCCTCAAGAAAATCAGCGCCTTGCTCCCACACCTTCATGGCGTTGCGCTGCACCAGCCGGTAGGCGTCCTCGCGCGAAACACCGGCTTGCGTCAGCGCCAGCAGCACGCGCTGCGAATGCACAAGGCCACGGAATTTGTTCATGTTCTTCAGCATGTTGTCGGGGTAGACGAGCAGTTTGTCGACAACGCTGGTCAGGCGTGAGAGCGCGAAATCGAGCGTCACCGTCGCGTCGGGCCCGATCATGCGCTCGACCGAGGAATGCGAGATGTCGCGTTCGTGCCAGAGCGCCACATTCTCCATTGCCGGCAATGCGAAGGAGCGCACCATGCGGGCAAGGCCGGTGAGGTTCTCGGTCAGCACCGGGTTGCGCTTGTGCGGCATCGCCGACGAGCCCTTCTGGCCGGGTGAAAAGTACTCTTCTGCTTCGAGTACCTCGGTGCGCTGCAGATGGCGCACCTCGATCGCCAGCCGCTCGATCGACGAGGCGATGACGCCGAGCGTGGCGAAGAACATCGCATGGCGGTCGCGCGGAATCACCTGCGTCGACACCGGCTCGGGCTTCAGTCCGAGTTTCTTGGCCACATATTCTTCGACATAGGGGTCGATATTGGCGAAGGTGCCGACCGCACCCGAGATGGCGCAGGTGGCGATGTCCTCGCGTGCGTGCACCAGCCGCTCGCGGCAACGCGAGAATTCGGCATAGGCCTGCGCCAGCTTGACGCCGAAGGTGGTCGGCTCGGCATGGATGCCGTGGCTGCGGCCGATGGTGATGGTGTCCTTGTGCTCGAAGGCGCGGCGCTTGAGCGCCGCAAGCAGCCCGTCAATGTCGGCCAGCAGGATGTCGCTGGCGCGGGTGAGCTGCACGGCAAAACAGGTGTCGAGAACGTCGGAGGATGTCATGCCCTGGTGGATGAAGCGGGCATCCGGCCCGACGAATTCAGCAAGATGGGTGAGAAAGGCGATGACGTCATGCTTGGTGACGCGCTCGATCTCGGCGATGGCGTCGACGTCGAACTTCGCCGCTCCGCCTTTCTCCCAGATGGTCTTGGCGGCCTCCTTCGGGATGACGCCGAGCTCGGCCAATGCGTCGCAGGCGTAGGCCTCGATCTCGAACCAGATACGGAACCGGGTTTCGGGTGACCAGATGGCCACCATTTCCGGCCGGGAGTAGCGAGGGATCATCAGTCGGTCCTGACTTGTGAGAGCATTTGCCCGCGTCCTAACAGAGGCAGGCAAAATGCTCAACGTTGCTGGCGCGCAAACCAGACACTGGCGACAGCGAGTGCAACGAAACCGAGCGGAAAATACAGCCGGATGCCGAGGACGACGAACTGATAGAGTGCCGCCAACATCGTGAACACGAACTGGAAAATCCAGGTGATGGTGAACGCAGGCGCATGCCATTGGACATAGTAGGAGCGGTATTGCAGCCCAAAGAGGCCGCCGGTGACGGCGATCGTCGCTGCGAGAAGGCAAACGAAGGCGGCAGCGAGGGCGATCTCCCAGTGGCGTCCGAGCGAGACGAGCCGCGCCAGGAGAAGCCCAATCGGGAAAGCCAGCGCACCGCCGGCAGCATAAAGCAGCGAGACGAAGCGGATCTTTGCCGGGGTCTCCCAATCGTACTGCAGCAGATTGAGCAGCGCGCTGGCGCCCATCGCTGCCGCCCACAGCAAGGCACCGGCAAATGCGGTGCGCAGCGACGGCAGAGCACGGCGGAGACGGCGCAGAGCGCGATAGCGCATGGCGGGGAACGTCACAGGCGACCGGTTACCGCGATCCAGCGATAGTCCGGCCCTTCGAAGCCGTATTGGCGCACCGCGATCAGCACGGCATAGGCGCTGAGGCTATCCAGCGAAAATGTCTGAACCGCGCCGATCTGGTAGCCATTCGGACAGCCTCTGCTTTGCGGGATCGATTTGTCCTCGTGAATGATCCTCGTCTGGCCGCCATCCTTCGCCTCGATGCGCAGCAGGCGAAAGCCGTTGATCTCGCCCTGGCTCTGGCAGCGTTCGGTGTCATTCATGCCGATCTGGTCGAGCCGGAACTCGAGCGGATCGTCGACCGGCGAGAAGATCGGGCGCGGATTGACCACCATGCGGAAGGGATCGGCAGAAAGCTCGGTCACCGGGTTGAAGCCGGCGGTGATGCCGCGATTTGCCGTGAGTTCCGCCTGACTGACGATCGCTTCGCCCCTTTGCCGGGCCTGCAGCCGCGCTGCGGCCACCGTGGCATTCTCGTCGTCGAGCCGGACACGTATCGGCGAGCCCTTCAGGAAACTGTCGTCGGCCGTGTCGATATAATAGCGTGTCGCATAGGGAAATCCCGATCCGTCCTGGACGCCGTATTCCTCGAAGGCAAAGACCCCGCCATCACTGCTGAAGCCGAGGATCTCAAGCTCGGCGACATCGCCTGCGAAGGCGGCGGCCAAAGTTGCAAGCGGGGCAAGCAGGCAGACTGCAAACAGGGCAAGATTTCGCATGGGGCTTTCCATTCCGACGGTCGACGCCCTCAAATTCCTATCACGATGCCGTCAAAAGATCGTGCTGACTGAAACACAAAGTCGATGCATCCAATCCGGCCGTCGTTTGTTATTGTCGGCAACTTCACCGCATCGTGCCTTCCGAAAATCAGGATCGATTTTCGGAAGGCGCGATGCATTGATTCAAAAATGTTTAGAGCGTCCTTTGCGCGTTCAAAGGGACGCGCGGCGCTCTAAGGGAGACCCCCAATGATTGATGCAGCCAAGATTCGCGAACGTATGGAAGTGATCGGCGCCGACGGCGTCCATGTCGGTACCGTCGACAAGGTTGACGGAGATCGCATAAAGCTGACCAAGCGCGACAGCGGCGAGGGCGCTCACAGGGGCCATCACCACTTCATTCCTCTCAGCCTTGTCGCCGAGGTCGAGGGCCAGAAGGTGCGGCTGTCGGCAAACTCGGATGTTGCGGTCACGTTCGAGGAAGAAAAATCCGAACCCACCTGATCATAATCCAGTCTGACTACGGCTCACCCGAATGAGCGTTGCGCGTTCAGCGCGACGACCAGACCGGGAACAGATCGCCCTCGGCCGGCGTCGCGGCAAAGACGCCGCGGCTGATGGCGCGTGCCATCGTGGCGCCGGCCGCGGCGTAGAGATCGATTGCATCGTTGAGCCCGAGCTCGATGCCGCTCTTGCCCGTTGCCAGCGCGAAGACCAGATCGCCGTCTGCGGGCGTGTGTGTCGGCCAAATGGCACGGACAAAGCCGTCATGCGCCGATATCGCCAGACGTTTGGCGTCGGCCTTCGTGAGTACCGCATCGGTGGCGATCACGGCGATGGTCGTGTTGGCGCCGGTTTCCGCCTGTTCTGCCGCATGCTTGTCACGGAACTTCAGCAGGACCTTTCTGGCATCGTCAGGCATCGGGTGGGGATAGCCTAACCCGCCGAACTCGTCGCCGATCTCGAACGGCGCCGCCCAGAAATGGCGGGTCCCTGCGACCGTCACCGAGCCGGTCGGGTTGACGGCGGCGAGCGCGCCGATGGTGACGCCGCTGTCCAGCACTGTCGAGGCCGAGCCGAGCCCGCCCTTCAGGCCGGAACTCAAAGCCCCGCTACCTGCGCCGGCAGTGCCGAGCGCAAAGTCTATCGCAGCGGCTTGCGCGGCTTCGTAGCCAAGGTCACGGTAAGGCGGATACCGGCCCCAATCCTTGTCGCCGCCATTGCGCAGGTCGAACAGGATCGCCGCCGGCACGATCGGCACGCGAAAGCCGCCGACCTCGACGCCGATGCCCCTTTCACGCAGTGCCGCCTGCACCCCCGACGCGGCGTCGAGGCCAAAAGCAGACCCGCCCGAAAGCACCACGGCATGGATGGCGTGGATCGAATTGTGCGGCTCGAGCAGGTCGGTTTCGCGGGTGCCCGGCGCACCGCCCAGGATTTGCACGCCGGCCACGGCCGGTTCGTCGCAGATGACGGTGGTCACACCGGATTTCAGCTTGGCATTCGCCGCATTGCCGACACGCAGGCCGGCGACGTCGGTGATGAGATTGCGCGGACCCGTATGGAACATCCCTGTGCTGGACATCATTGGCTCTCCGCCGGCACGAAACGGCCGCCGTCGAAACGGAAGGCTCGATAAGGATTTTGCGTCGGGTCACCTTTTTCGTCAAAGCGGATCGGTCCGATCGCCGTGGTGAAGTCATGCGCGGTCAGCACGTTGGCCAGCCTCTCGCCGGAGCTTTGCGTCAATGCTGAAGCCGACTTGGCGATCTCGACCGCGGCATAGGCGGGCAGCGTGTAACCTTCCGGCACGATGTTTTGTCCGGCAAAGCTCTGCAGCACCTTGGGGTCGGCGACATCGACCCATTCGGGCGGCGCGATCATCAGCGTGCCGTCGGCATAAGGCACGTCGCCGAGCGGCGCGCGCAACGCTTCGCCGCCGGCAAACACCATGCCGGTATGTAGCTGGCCAGCATCCCGGCCCATAATGGCGACATCATCGCCGTCGCCGCCGGCAAAGACATGCGTTGCGCCGGCTTTCCTAAGTCGGCCGATCAGGCCGATCTGGTTGTCGAGCTGCGGCCGGAACGTGTCGACGAAAACCGGCTTCAGCGCCGCTTGCTCGGCGGCTGCCCGAAATGTCTCGGCCATTTCGCGGCCATAGATCGTACCGTCGTCGACGATGGCGAACAGCTCGGTCTGCCATAGGCGGGTGAGGATGGCAGCGACGGCATTGCGCTCGTCGTCGCCGCGCGGCCCGAGACGATAGATCGGCCATCCGGTCTTGGCGCGCCGGTCGGTCAGGCTTTCCGTGCGAACGCCGACTGTGATCACCGGTATGCCGGCACCCTTGAGGATCGGCAGAGCCGCCTCGATTGCGTCGGTGCACAAAAACCCGATGACGACGTTGACCTTGGCCGCGGTGAATTCCCGCGCGGCGGCGGCGCCACCGTCGGCCGTGCAGGCGTCATCGATCGTCCTGATCTCGGTACCGTCAGCTTCAGCCGCCATTGTCGCGCCGGCCTCGATCTGTTTGCCGAGGATCGCCGACGGCCCCGACAAAGGAGCCGCGACGCCGACCCGCAGCGTCTCGGCGCTCGCACTGCCGGCGACCGAGAGCCAGGCCAGCACCGCTATTGTGGTTGTCCAACGTCGCATGCGAGCGAAGAATTCCTCCGAGCCGATCGCGTGTTCTGCCGGCGCCAATGCCGTCAAGACCTAAAGGCTGGCCAGCTTTGGCGCAACACGCGAATTCGGGATATAGGTCAAGCACTTCGCTTGTGGCCTGCAATATCCCCCCATATATAACGGTTGGTTCTGACTAGTGGAAAATCATCGGTGCTGAAGAAGAATGACATCGGGCCGCAGGCCTACCGCGACGCGATGGCCCATTTTGCTGGCCATGTGCATGTAATCACCACCGATGGCCCTGCCGGCAGGCGCGGCGCGACGGTGATCGCGGCCTGCTCGGTGTCGGATACGCCGCCAACCATCCTGGTTTGCCTCAATCGTGAAAATCCCAAGAACGAGCCGTTCGTGGAAAACGGCAAATTTGCCCTGAACACGTTGGCTTCGGATCAGGAGCCGCTGTCGATCGGCTTTTCCGGCATTACCGGCCTGCCGGTCGAGGAGCGTTTCGCATTGGCCGAATGGGATGTGATCTCGACCGGTGCGCCGACGCTGAAGGGTGCGCTCGCCGTCTTCGACTGCGAACTGATCGACTCCAAGGATCTGGCCACCCACCGTGTGCTTTTTGGCAAGGTTACAGGTTTGCGCATCGGCGATAATTTGCGGCCGCTGATCTATCACAACCGCGGCTACCACGCTTTGTAGAGGCTTTCAGATGGCCGCGTCGGCGAAGACAGGATGACCGAGTTGAAAACCGCGTCCGGCGCCGCGGACGATCGACGAGACGCTCGATCTGTTGACCGGTGCGGACTATGTGGCGGACCGGTCGCTGGCAACCGTGCTGTTTTTTATGCGTTCGGTCGACGCGCGCCCGTGGATCGAGGCTGGCGTGAAGCGCGTCGCATAACCACATGTCTGCCAGGGAGAAAATCATGGAACGCAGTATCTATCTCGATGAGGCCCGCGACCCGCTGATCATCGCGGAGGGCTGGATGAAGGACGGCAAGGATGTCGCCATTGCCACCGTGGTCGAGACCTGGGGCTCGGCGCCGCGCCCGGTCGGCAGCCACCTGGTCATCGACGCCGAAGGCAATTTCCACGGCTCCGTCTCGGGCGGCTGCGTCGAAGGCGCCGTGGTCGCCGAGGCGGTCGATGTTATCGATAGCGGCAAGGCCAAAATGCTCGAATTCGGCGTCGCAGACGAGACCGCCTGGCAAGTCGGCCTGTCATGCGGCGGCCGCATCAGGGTCTATGTAGAAAGATTGGGTTGATCTCGAATGGATCCCTATGCGCTGAAGACACTCAACGCCGAACGCCGCGCCCGCCGCGCGGCAATCCTGGTCACCGATCTCGGCGACGGCCGCGACCGTGTCGTGCGCGAGGGCGACCGGGTAGCCGGCGAACTCGGGGCGGCCATCGCCAAGGCATTTCGCACGGGCAATTCCGGTTCGGTCGAAGCTGAGGGACGGACCTTCTTCCTCAACGCACATCTGCCGCAGCCGCGCCTGGTGGTGATCGGCGCCGTCCACATCAGCCAGGCGCTGGCACCGATGGCCAGGATCGCCGGCTATCCTGTCGAGATCATCGATCCGCGCACGGCCTTTGCCACGCCCGATCGTTTTCCCGATATCGCGCTGCATGCCGAATGGCCAGAGGATGTGCTAACGCGTCAGCCGCTCGATAGCTATACGGCGCTGGCCGCTCTCACCCACGATCCGAAGATCGACGATTTCGCGCTGAAGGCGGCGCTCGACGCCGGCTGCTTCTATGTCGGCGCGCTCGGCAGCCGCAAGACCCACGCCAAACGTGTGGAACGCCTGCTGGCTTCGGGAGCGACCGCCGACCAGATCGCCCGCATTCATGCCCCGATCGGCCTCGACATTGGGGCTGCCAGCCCGGCCGAGATCGCCGTCGCGGTGTTGGCGCAAGCGATCCACGCCTTTCGCTCCCGCGGCCTCGAATCCAAAGGCGCGGTCGCGTGAAATTTGGTCCCGTTGCGATCGATACGGCCGAAGGGGCAGTGCTTGCGCACGCCACCACAGTCGGAGAGCGCCGCTTCCGCAAGGCGCACAGGCTAAGCGCCGGGGATGTGTCCCTGTTGAAGGCCGCTGGCATTTCCGAGGTCGTAGCGGCGGTGTTGGCGCCCGATGATCTCAGCGAGGACGTCGCCGCCGACAAGATTGCCGCATCCATGATCCATCGCAACATCGAGGCGAAGCCCGCCGCGACAGGTAGGGTCAACCTCCACGCGCAGGCTGCCGGCATGTTCACCGTCGACGCGGCGATGATCAACGCCATCAACGCCGTCGATCCGACGATCACCATCGCCACGCTCGCGCAGCATGCGCCGGTCGAAAAAGGTCAGATGGTAGCAACGGTGAAGATCATCCCATTTGCGGTCGCCTCCGCTTTGGTCGATGCCGTGGCAAGGATCTGCGCCGGCGGCGAGATATTTGCGGTCAACGCCTATCAGCCGGTGCGCGTCGGCGTCATCCAGACGGTGCTGCCCGGCATCAAACCCAGCGTGCTCGACAAGACGCTGCGCGTCACCGAAGCGCGCCTGACGCGTTCGGGCGGCAGGCTGACGGCGGAGCGTCGAACCCTGCATGAAATTATCCCCGTCGCCGAGGCTGCGGCCTCGCTGATCCGCGACAACGATATGGTGGTTATCTTCGGCGCCTCGGCGATGGCCGATTTCGGCGACGTCGTTCCCGCTGCTATCGAAAAGGCAGGCGGCACTGTCATCCGCGCCGGCATGCCGGTGGATCCCGGCAATCTGCTGGTGCTAGGCACTCTAGGCGGGAAGCGCATCATCGGTGCGCCGGGCTGCGCCCGCAGTCCCAAGGAGAACGGCTTCGACTGGGTGCTTGACCGGCTGATCGCCGGTCTCGACGTGACCGCCAGGGATATTGCCGGCATGGGTGTCGGCGGGCTGTTGATGGAAATTCCGACGCGGCCGCAGCCGCGCGAGCCATTGCCGGCCAAAGCCGAACCAAAGGTCGAGATCGTGCTTCTGGCCGCCGGCCGCTCCAGCCGCATGGGCGGGCCGAACAAGCTGTTGGCGCTCTTCGATGGCAAGCCGCTGGTCCGTCGCACTGCCGAACGCGCGGTCGGTTCGAAAGCCGGGGCCACTATCGTCGTCACTGGCCACCAGCGCGAGCGCGTGCGCGATGCACTGTCTGGCCTCGATGTGACCCTCGCCGACAATCCGGATTTCGGCGAGGGTCTGTCTTCATCGCTGAAGGCCGGCATCGCCAAGATTTCCGGCGACGCCGCCGGCGCCATGATTGTCCTCGGCGATATGCCTGGCGTCGCGTCGGCCGACCTCGACAGGCTGATTGAGGCGTTCCGCAGGTCCGAAGGCCGATCGGTGGTGCGGGCCTCGCACGACGGGCGGCGCGGCAATCCGGTGCTGCTGCCGCGTTCGCTGTTTGCCGCGATCGCTCACCTCGAAGGCGATACCGGCGCCCGCCATCTGGTCGAGGCCGAAGGGCTCGATGTCATCGATGTCGAGATCGGCGAAGGGGCAGCCGTCGACGTCGACACGCGCGAGGCGCTGGAAGGCGCCGGCGGCGTGCTGCAGGATTGACAAACCGAAGCCGAAAAACGCATGGCTGAGGGATGGCCTTTCGTTCCTGCTTCCGGTTCCGCTTGCCTTCCTCCGGCCTCCCGGCCCTGCTGATGGCGATTCTTTTGTCGCTCTCTTGTGCCGCCTACGCCAATGCTCTCGAACTCAAACCCTTCAAGGACGATCTGTTCGCCTACCCGGGCACGCTCTCGTCCGAGAGCAACGGCGCCTATACGGTTGTCGATTATCGTGAGCTGCGCGACATCAACGCTCGTGACGAAGTGCCTGAGCGTCGTGTACACGCGCAATACACCGACACCGGCGTGCGTAAGGTGCAGCAGGATCTCTTGCTGCCGACCGATGCAGGCGATGTCCGCCACATTGCCGTCGGCAAGACCGGGGGCGCCAGCATCATCGTGCTTTATCTGCACGGGCAGGGCGGCAGCCGTAAGCAGGGCAGCGACGACTTCACCTTCGGCGGCAATTTCAACCGCATCAAGAACCTGATGGCCGGCAATGGCGGCCTCTATCTGTCGCCGGATTTTTCCGATTTCGGCGACACCGGTGCCACCCAGATCGCCGCGCTGATCAACCACTATGCCGAACAATCGCCGAGCGCAAAAATCTTCGTCGCCTGCGGCTCGATGGGCGGCTCAATATGCTGGAAGCTGGCCGCCCGCCATGACACCGGCGGGCGCATCGACGGGCTGCTGCTGCTCGGCTCGCTATGGGACGAGAGTTTCTTCTCAAGCCCCGCCTTCAAGCGTCGTGTGCCGGTCTTCTTCGGCCAGGGCAGCAAGGACCCGGTGTTTCCAATCGAGAAACAGGAAGCCTTCTTCCGATCGATTCTGGCCAAATCGAAAGCCTATCCGACCCGCTTCGTCCGCTTCGAGACCGGCACGCATGGCACCCCTATCCGCATGACCGACTGGCGCGGCACGCTCAATTGGATGTTGTCGAAGGCTCCCTAAGGCGCGGTATTGTAGTCGACGACCGTCTGCGGATTTTCCTCGCCGTCATAAGACGCGTCGACATCGTACTGGACCAGGGAAAAATCGCCGTTGCGAAACAGATAGGTCCCTGATGAAGAGGCATCGCCGATGCCACGCCATTTGTTGAAGCTGGTGATCGTCTTGGTCTCTTCGTCGTAATCGGAATTAGTTGCCCAGCCGGAGGTCTGGAAGCCAACTATGGTCATGCCCAGCAATTTGCCGTCGCTGTCATTGTTCTCGTAGCGGATGTCCATCTCAGGTTCGGCGAACTGCAATTGTCTCACGCCAAGCACGTCGTCGCTCATGTAATAGATCGAGTTTTCGTTGTAGGCCGCGGCCGAGCAGGCGAAATGGAAAAGCCGCGTTTCGCTTTCGGGATCACTGGCAGACGCATCCTTGCCCTTATAGTGGATCGAGAAAATGTCCGGCTCCTGCGCCAAAAGATCCTTGTCACACTGGTCGCCATAAGTCGCGGCAAACGCCTTTTTGGCTTGCTCAAGCGCTGCGTCCTTCTTCGGCGGCGGCGGTCCTTCGCCGCAGCTTGCCGGCACCGCATCCTCGAAATCGGCCTTTGAGGGTTTCAGCGCACCCTTATCGATGAAGATCGAGCGAAATGGCGGTTCCTGGATCGAGGCGTTGATCTGGCGCAGCGTATAGCAGCCGGCAAAGACATTTTCGCTGCCGTCCTTGGCCGTCGCCCGGATGGCGACCGGAACGCTATAGTAGATGCTGCCGGCAGCCCCGTCTTCGGATACGCCACCGGTTTTGACTTCGACCGTGTCCGTGCTGTCATAGCCTTTGACGAAGGAATTGAAATCCTTGGCCGGCTTGGTGTCGCCGAAATAATCCCAGGCGCGCGCGAATTCGTGCCGGCTGATGGCACTATAAAGTGACCGGATGACCGCTTCGGCATTCGACCTGTCATCGATATAAGGCGCGTCTGCGGCGAGCGCCGATTGGCCGGCAATGGCAAGAGACACAAAAGCGGTCGCTGCAAAAAGGGCGCGTCTCATCGGGAACCTCCACTCGATGAAAAATCCTATCATATCGATTGCGGCGACGTGGTGACGCTTGAACAATCGCCTGCGAAGGCGCTACCTCTCGCCCTCGGCAGTCGGGCCGCGTGGAGATTTCTTGTGACCATATCAATGTATGAAGCATCCGTGCCGGTATTTTCGGCGAGGCTGAAGGCACTAGCCAATGTGCTGAACATTGCCGAGCAAAATGCGGCTGATCGCAAGATTGATCCGCAGGTGTATCTGACGGCGAGGCTGGCGCCGGACATGTTTGCCCTGACCAGGCAGGTACAGATTGCCACCGATCACGCCAAAGGCGCCCCGTCACGGCTTGCGGGACGCGAGGTGCCAAAATACGAGGACAATGAGGCGAACTTCGCTGATCTGCAGGCCCGCCTTACCAAGACGCTCGATTATCTCGCGACATTTTCGGCGGCCGAATTCGATGGTTCAGATGACAGGATAGTCGAACTGCGGCTTGCGGGACGCGACGTTTCGATGCCGGGGATGCAGTATCTACTGCATGCCGCCATGCCCAATTTCTATTTCCACCTGACCACCGCCTACGACATCCTGCGCCACAACGGCGTGCCATTGGGCAAGTCGATCTTCCTCGGATCGCGTTGAGATCCGCTCGGGAGATATCCGCCACGGCGGATATCTCACAGTTGTTTAGCGCAGGGACATTTCCCGGGCGATGCGCGGGAAATCGGCCGGCTTGACGCCGATATCGGCGCGATCGGCATTGCTCATCGAATGGAGCAGCGCCAGCGCCGCTCGATAGCGCAGCTGTTCCCGCGGACGCGGACGAGCGAACATTTCAGTGAAGAATCCCATGATTCAAGCCCCTTATTGAACCTCCAAGGCGGTCAATATAAGCAGATCATGACGATTGTGCAGTGCAGCATTCGCATGGCAGCCATGCTGCCCTGATCTTTTTTGACATAATTCGGCTGGTCCGGCGAAACTTCTGCGGCGCTTTGACCGTAGGCGTCTATGCCGGCACTTGGCCGGTTTTTTCCTCGCCATTCCTGGCGAACTTCCGGACTGCATGAAAATGCAGTCCGGCTTTTTATTAGCCGCAGGGATAAACCCTGTCCGCCGGCGTCCCGGGAAAGTCGTCTGACCTTCCATCCGTGGGCTTGGAAGCGGGCGACGCTTTCCTGTATGCTATTGCTTCCTCCTCGCGCAGCCGCGCAAAATTCCCGCCGGAGAAACTCCATGCACAAACGCCGTCTCGGCCAGACCGATCTTTTCGTGTCGCAAATCTGCCTCGGATCGATGACCTGGGGCCAGCAGAACACCGAGGCGGACGGTCACGCTCAGATGGATCTGGCGTTTGCTCGCGGCGTCAATTTCATCGACACCGCCGAACTCTATCCGATCCCGCCCAAGGCGGAGACACAAGGCCGTACCGAGACATTCATCGGCAATTGGATGAAGGAGAAGCGCAATCGCGACCAGGTGATCATCGCCTCGAAGGTAGTTGGTCGCACCGCCAACACCTGGTTTCGGGGCGACCGCCCGTCTAAGCTGGTGCGCGCCGATATCTTCGACGCAGTCGAGAAATCGCTGGCCAGGCTCAACACCGATTACATCGACCTCTATCAGATCCATTGGCCGGAACGCGACGTGCCGTGGGGCGCCAATCCGAACCGGATCGGCGCCGTGCCGCGACGCTCCGATGCCGCCGGCGTGCCGGAGGGCGAGACGCCGATCGCCGAGACGCTTGCCGTGTTCGATGAACTGGTGAAGGCCGGCAAGATCCGCCATTTCGGCCTGTCGAACGAGAATTCCTGGGGCGTCATGCGTTTCATTGGCGAAGCCGACAAGGGCCTCGGTCCGCGCGTCGCCTCCGTGCAGAACGCCTATAATTTCGTCAACCGCACCTTCGAGGTGAACCTTGCCGAAGTCTGCGAGCGCGAGCAGGTGTCGCTGCTTGCCTATTCGCCGCTGGCGCAAGGCTATTTAACCGGCAAATACGATCATGGCGCGCGGCCGCAGGGCTCGCGCTCGCAGTTGTTCAACCGCGGCCAGCGCTACGAGACTCCGAATGCTGCCGAGGTGCAGCTCGAATACAACCGATTGGCGCGCACATTCGGCATGGAGCCGGCGCTGTTTGCCAATGCCTATGTCTCGAACCGGCCCTTGGTCACCTCGAACATCATCGGCGCCACCACCATTTCGCAACTCGAAATGGCGCTCTCTTCCGCCGACGTGGTCTGGACCGAGGACATGCAGAAAGCCGTTGATGCGATCCACCAGCGCGTTGGCAATCCGTGCCCTTGATGCGTCGGGACGTGGTTGTCCGATCGTCATAAGGAGGGGGAACAGCCATGGACTTCCGGATCGACGCGGTGCGCGCGAAATTTCCGGCCTTGTCGCTGACCGACAAGGGCCGCCGGCGCATCTATCTCGACAATCCTGCCGGCACGCAGGTGCCGCAGTCGGTGGCGGACGCAGTATCGCGTTGCTTGCTGACCACGAATGCCAACCTCGGCGGCTTCTTCGACACCACCGTTGCCGCACAAAACATCGTGGACGAGGCCCATCTGGCGATGGCGGATTTTCTCGGCGCTGCGAGCCCGCAGGAAATTATCATCGGTGCCAACATGACGACATTGACCTACCACATGTCGCGAACGCTCGGCCGCACGATGAAGCCCGGGGACGAGATCATCCTCACCCGCATGGACCATGAGGGCAACGTCTCGCCTTGGCTGCAACTGGCAGAAGACCTTGGCCTTGTCGTGCGCTGGCTGCCCTTCGACCAGCAGAGCTGGCAGATCGAAGAGGCGGCGCTCGCCGCGCTGCTTTCCGAGAGGACGCGGCTCGTCGCGCTCAACTACGCCAGCAATCTCACCGGGTCGATCAACCGGGTGAAGGCGTTGACCGGCATCGCCAGGCGGGCTGGTGCGTTGGTCTACGTCGATGCCGTCCAGTTCGCGCCGCATGGCCTGATCGACGTCCAAAACCTCGGCTGCGATTTCCTGATCTGCTCGGCTTACAAGTTCTTCGGCCCGCATATGGGGATTTTGTGGGGCAGGCTGGACGTTATCGATGCGCTTAAGCCGTATAAATGCCGTTGCTCGTCCAATGCTTTGCCGGAGCGCTTCGAGCTCGGCACGCCGCAGATTGAATTGATGGCCGGCCTGTCGGCAGCTGTCGATTATTTTGCCGAGTTGGGCGCGGCAGCCGGCGCGCAAGGATCGCGTCGGCTGAAAATCGCCAAGGCCTTCGAAGTTTCAATCGCTTACGAGAACCCGCTGACGCGACAACTGATCGATGGCTTGTCGGATATTGCCGGCCTGACCATCCACGGCATCACCGATCCCAAGCGGATCAATGAGCGCGTGCCGACGGTGTCGTTCACCGTCGAGGGCATCGTGCCGGAGACGATCGTGCGGCAGATGAATGCGGAAAACATCTTCCTGTGGTCCGGCCACAACTACGCCTGGGAGATCGTCCACCAGCTCGGCATTCCGGCCGAGCAGGGCGTGGTGCGCATCGGCATCGCTCATTACAACACTTCAGCCGAAATCGACGCGACGCTGGAGAGCGTGCACCGCGTTGTCGCCATGCTGAGGCAGGAATGATCCTGAGCGGCCCTCGCGGGCGGATCATCGCTTGTGGGCGCCGCCAAAACCGGTGAGGAAGGCGGTGAGATTGTCGCCGAGCTCGTCGCAGAGATAGCCGCCTTCCTGGACGATGACCGTTGGCAGGCCGAGCCCGGCGATCACCTCGCCAATGCGCGAAAAACCAGGCGTGCTCACCGACAGCCCGCCGAACGGATCGCCTTCGAAGGCATCTAGCCCCAGCGCCACCACAAGCGCATCGGGCGAGAAGGTGTTGATGCGCTGGAACGATGCCTCCAGCGCTTCGAGGAACGCTGCATCGCCGGATTTGCGCGGCAGCGGCAGGTTGAGATTGTAGCCGAGGCCGGCGCCTTCGCCGCGCTCGTCGCCATAGCCCCAGAAAAACGGGTAGAAGCGCACCGGGTCGGCATGCAGCGACACGGTGAGCACGTCCGGCCGGGCATAGAAGATGCCTTGCGTGCCGTTGCCGTGGTGCAGGTCGACATCGAGGATCGCCACCCGCGCCGCCTGCTTGCGCAGAACCTGTGCAGCGACGGCCGAATTGTTGATGAAGCAGAAGCCGCCGGCGACATCGGCAAAGGCGTGATGGCCGGGCGGCCGGCACAGCGCATAGGCGGCCGGCGCTCCCGACATCACCGCCTCGGCGGTTTCAACCGCGCTCCAGGCGCTCCAAAGCGCGCTCTGCCACGTCTCGCCGGAGATCGGGCAGGCGGTGTCGGCCATGTGGTAGCCGGCCTGGCCGACCGCCGAGGCCGGATAGGAGCCGTTCCGCGCGATCGGATGGATATTGGGGATGACCTCGGCCGAGGCGCCCTCGATGCGCTGCCAGCGGGCGAAGATATGCTGGAGAAAATCGAGATATTCCGGCGTATGCACCGCCGCAATCGGGCCGAGCCCGTGATCCCGCGGCCGTTCGATCGTGCAGCCGGCAGCCTTGGTGCCGGCTAACAATCGCTCGACCCGTTCCGGCTTTTCCGGATTGGGCTGCGGCGCGCCGCTTGAGAGGAACGCCTTCGGGTAGTGGCGCTTCTGTTCTTCGGCATAGAAGGCTTTCATGTTGGCTCCTCCGGTGCATCGGCAAAGGCGAAAAAGGCGTCGCCGACGATCTTCTGCACCTGCTCGTAGCTCGACCAGCCAATGCCTAACCGTTCGTAAAAAGCCTTGGCGGTCTTGTTGTCGGTGTCGACGGACAGCCTGAGATAGACGCCGCCTGCCTTCCGGCACTGCGCCGCCACCCGGCGCAGCAGGCGCTCGCCGATCCTGCGGCCACGAAAACGGTCCTCGACATAGAGGTCCTGCACATAGACGCCGGGCCGTCCCATCCATGTCGAGAAGATCGGAAAATACAGGCAAAGCCCGGCAAATTCGCCACCGACTTCGGCGATCAAGGTCGAGAAGGCAGGCTTTTCGCCAAAGCCATAGGTGCGGAGATCCTGAGCTGTCGAGGTGATCTCCTGATGTGCGCCGACATGCGCGCCGAGCCGTAGGAGCGCGGCGTGGATGGTTTCGACGTCCTCGACCCGGCCGGGGCGGATGACAATGTCTCTTGACGGTGGGTTGGTCACGGCCGCATCTCAGAACGCCACGCGGTCGCCGCCCTTGAGCGCCAGCATCTGCCGTGCCTCGGCCGGCGTTGCGACGTCCAGCGACAGCCCTTCGAGCACGCCGCGGATCCGGCGGACCTGGTCGGCACTGGACTTGGCGAGCTGGCGCCCGTCGTAGAGGCTGTCCTCCAGCCCGACGCGGACATTGCCGCCCATCGCCGCCGCAATCGAGATCATCGGCATCTGGTGGCGTCCGGCCGCCAGCACGGAAAACTGGTAGCTGTCGCCGAACAGTTTGTCGGCGATGCGCTTCATGTGGATCAGGTTTTCTGGATCGGCGCCGATACCACCCAATATGCCGAGCACGAATTGGATGAACAATGGTCCCGACACCAGCCCGCGGTCGCGGAAATGCGCAAGCGAATAGAGATGGCCGACATCGTAGCACTCGAATTCGAAACGCGTGCCACAGCCGCGCCCAAGCTTTTCCAGCACCGTCTCCATATCGGCAAAGGTGTTCTTGAAGATCGTGTCACGGGTAGCCTCGAGCAGCTTCGGCTCCCATTCGTGCTGCCATTCTCGCGGCCGCTCGAGCATCGGGAATAGCGCAAAATTCATCGAACCCATATTGAGCGAACACATTTCCGGCTCGGCCCTGAGCGGCGCGGCCAGCCGCTGGTCGAGCGTCATCAGCGACGATCCGCCGGTGGTGATGTTGATCACCGCGTCGGTCGCCTGCTTGATGCGCGGCAGGAACTGCATGAACACCTCGGGGTCGGCGGTCGGCCGCCCATCCCTAGGGTCGCGGGCATGAAGATGCAGGATCGAAGCGCCGGCCTCGGCGGCGGCGATCGCGTCTGCGGCGATCTGGTCCGGCGTCACGGGCAGATGCGGCGACATCGACGGGGTGTGTACCGACCCGGTGACGGCGCAGGTGATGATGACTTTTCGCGACGCCATGGTTCGCCTCTCAGCCTTCGACCGGCAGGTCGAGCTCGCCGGCCAGCACCTCGAGCGAGTCGCCGATGATGGATATGATCTCGCCGATCTGCGCGGCGGTGACGATCATCGGCGGCGCGACCATGAAATTGTCGCCGTCGACGCCGCCCTTGACCTTGCGTCCGTAGATGATCAGGCCGCGCTCATAGGCGAGGTCGAGCAGCCGCTGGGTGGCCTTCTTTGCAGGCTCGATCGGCCTCAGAGTGTCGGGATCCGCAAGCATCTCGGCACCGGTGAGCAGGCCCTTGCCACGGACGTCGGCGATGAATGGAAACCGCTTCGCCAATCGCTTCAACTCGTCCATCAAAAGCTCGCCCATGTCAGCCGCATTGGCGATCAGGCCGAGACGGTCCATTTCGCCGAGTACGGCGAGCCCGGCGGCGCAGGCGAGCGGGTTGCCGGCGTAGGTGTGGCCGTGCTGAAAGCCGCCCGACGCGAGCAATGGCTGCACCAGCCGCATCGGTGCCGCCAGCGCGCCGAGCGGCGCGTAGCCAGAGCCCAGCCCCTTCGACAGCGCGACGATGTCGGGCTTGCAGTTCCAGTGGTCGCCGCCGAGGAATTTTCCGGTGCGGCCGGCACCGCTCATCACTTCGTCATGGATGAGCAGGATGCCGTAGCGATCGCAGATCTCGCGGATGCGCGGATAGTAGCTGTCGGGCGCCACCAGTGCTGCCGTGGCAGCGCCGCCGACTGGCTCCATGATGAAGGCGAGCACGCTCTGCGGTCCCTCGGCGAGGATCTTTTCCTCCAGCATGTCGGCGTAGCGGATGCCGCGCTGTTCCATCGAAAGATTGTCGCGGTCGCGCCAGGCGATGGGCGCCGGCACGGTCGGCATCATCTGCATCATCGGCACAAATGTTTCGGACAGCGCATCGTCGCCGGTAACGGCGAGCGCGCCGAGCGTGCCGCCATGATAGGAGGGAAAGCGCGAGATCACCTTCCAACGGCTGGGCTGGCCGGTGGCGACCGCCCATTGCCGCGCCAGCTTGATGCAGGATTCGGTCGCTTCCGAGCCGCCGGAGACAAAGAAGATGCGGTCCATGCCTTCAGGGAGTTTGGCCGCCAGCTGCCGCGCGAGCTCCTCTGCCGGTTCGTTCTCGAAATGCAGACGGTAGGCGAAGGTGGCGCGGTCCATCTGCCTTTTCATCGCGTCGAGCACGTTGCGATTGGAGTGGCCGATATTGGCAACCATCGGACCGCTCGATCCGTCGATGAAGCGGCGGCCATCCTGCGTCCACATGTAGATGCCTTCGGCGCGGTCGATCATCGGCCGGCGCAGGCTGGATAGATAAAACAGATGCGAGGCTTCGCGAGTTTCCGGGGCAGGAGACTTCAACATGTCATGGCTTTCCAAGATAGCGGTCAAGGACATTTCTGGTGACGCGCTCGACAATCGCATCCTGCCTTAGCAGGCCGGCAACCCATTCGCAGCTTCCGGCGTGAAACACCTCGCCTTTGCCGCGCGGGAAATTGACGATCATGCCGTTGCCGCGTTTGACCTTGTCGAGGTTGGCATCGCTTGCCTCGCCGAACAGCGTCTCGGCGGTGAAGCGTCCGTCCTCGTCGCCGAGAAACTGGTCCTCGAACGCAATGTCGGCGCTTTCCTCGACCTGGCTCGCCATGCCGACCGCGAGCACCTGCAGGCCGTCCGGCGCACCGCTAGTGGTCGTGGGGTAGGGCAGGCCGCCGCGGATCTCGAAATCGAGCCCGTCGACCTCGTAGCCATAGACATGGCTGTCGGCGCCGAGCAGATCGCCATAGTAGATGCCGGTGCCGGCAAACGCCCAATGCTCCGGCCGGTAGACCGGAAAGCCGCGTACGCCGCGCGGCGCGCAGCCGCCCCAGCCGGCATAGACGCCTCTTGTCGCGTTGAGACCGAAGGTCGCGGCACCCGGCCGGCCGATTTCCGGCGCTTCCCAGGAATTGGTGGCGCGCCTTATATCGCCGCCGCGATAGGCCGGGTCTTCGGCGCGAGCGCGGTATTTGTAGCAGACCTGCCGGCGGCCTTCGTCCTCCAGCCTGGTCTGCCACATGAAATTGCCGGCAAAGCGCGCCGCATGACCGCCGCGCTCGACATAGGTGTCGACCGCATCGCGCATTTCCCAGGTCCAATATTCGTCGTGGCCGACCAGGACGACGCAGTCATAGCCGTCGAGAATGTCGGGCGAAAAATGCAGATCGTGCTGGCTGGCGAGATCGACGGCGTAGCCGGCACGCTCGGCGAAGCGGAAGAAATGGCTGTCGTAGCTTGCCCAGCCGGACGAGGCGTATTTCTTCGAATGGCCGGTAGCAAAGGCCCATTCCATGTGCGGATAGCGCGGCACGGTTTTTGGCGGCACGGCGACTTCGAGCGGCACGCGCGGCGCGTCCCTGGGCAGCACGACGAAGCCGCGGCACCACGGCCGTTGGGTCGACACCATTCGTGCATATTGGTCCCGGCTTGGCCCGGTGATGCCTTCGTAATGGTTGGAACCGCCCCACGTATTGTAGGCGAGCCAGGTGCCGGTGGCCGCCACCTGCAGCACACGGCCAGGCTTCTTGCCGGGCTGTGGCGCGACGATAAAAAGATGGTGGCAGCGGATCGGCTTGCCGTCCCGGCCATCTGCTGTCAGCGTCACGCGATAGGCGCCGGACGGCCAGTCGTCGCCGATGCGAAACTCGAACGACGCTTGCCAGCCGCAGCCTTCGACCGAACATTGGTCCGGCGTATCTTGCCAGCGCGCCGCGATTCCGGTCCCTTCGAACATTGTCGTTTCCGCGCCGCCGTCGCGGATGATCGCGATGCCGAAACTGACGGCCGTCGAACTGACATGCAGTGCCACCATCTCGCCAGGACGGTAGGAAAAACGGTCGCTGTAGCACCAGATTTCGCCGCGCCCGCCATCCATCCCCGGCCATTCCCAGTAATGGCTGCGCACCGCCTGGCCTCGCTGCTCCGGCGTCAGTCCGAAATCGGGAAACTCGGTCGGCAGGTGGTTCATGGACACCGCTAAGGTCGAAGGCCGCCATTTCGGCCATCCGCCGGCCAAGCGTCAATTGGAAACGATCGGGCCAGCCATTGCCGGGCGCTCCCTTGGCGTTGCCGGACAAACAGACTATCTCACAAAACGCGGCCTTGTCCGCCACGGGAGCCGATATGCTGAGAGTGCAAAAGGTCAGGGTCAACGATATCTACGTGCCGACGGCGCGCAAGAAGACGCTGCATCCCGAGACCGTCCGCTATCTGGCCGAGGACATTCTGGAAAACGGCATGAAGATGCCGATCCAGGTGCGCCATGACGGCAAGCGCCACATCCTGGTCGAAGGGTTGCATCGGCTGGAAGCGGCCAAGTGGCTCGGCGAGACCGAGATCGACGCCTATCTGGTGCAAGCCAAGCGCCACTGAAGCCACTTATTTCCGTCGTTCGAATCTCCTGTCCCGCGGATTTTTTCGCGGACCGTGTCGGCTTGCGTCTTGTCGGTTCGTCCTAGACACGGAAGCCAAAACCGACGTGTGAGGAAACATCATGACCACCAAGCTCGACATCGCCCCCAACTCCGATCGCGAGCTGGTTCTCGCCCGCATCATCGATGCGCCGCACGAGAACGTCTATCGCTGCTGGACCGAGCCAAAGCTGTTGACGCAATGGTTCTCGCCGAAGCCGTGGATGACGCCGCGCGCCGAATTGGATGTGCGGACCGGTGGCTCCACCCTTGTCGTCATGGCCGATCCCGACGGCAAGGAGTTCCCGAATCCAGGCATCTTCCTCGAAGTCGTACCGGGCAAAAAGCTCGTCTTCACCGATGCCTATACGAAGGCGTGGGAGCCGTCCGAAAAGCCGTTCATGACGGTCGTGCTGACCTTCGAGGACGAGGGCGAGGGCAAGACCCGCTACATTGCCCGCGTCGCGCATTGGTCGGTCGCCGACCGTGAACAGCACGAGAAAATGGGTTTTCACGAGGGCTGGGGCCAGTGCGCCGAACAGCTTGAGGAGGTCGCAAAGCGACTTTGATGCAAACGGGAGAGGGAGACTGACGTGTCCAGATCGGTATTTTTCGCCATATTCGCCTCGGCCGCCGCGCTATTTGCCGCGCCGGGCACCATCAACGCAGAGGAGGCCAAGCCCGCCATGACGACCGCAACCGCAACACTGCCGACGCCGGAAAAATCCGGCCTGCTGCCGATCAACGGCCTGAACTATTATTACGCCGTCTACGGCAAGGGCGAGCCGCTGCTTCTGCTGCATGGCGGTCTCGGCACGACCGACATGTTCGCGCCGATCCTGCCGAAGCTTACCGAGAACCGCACCGTCATCGGCGTTGACCTGCAGGGCCATGGCCGCACCGCACTCGGCGACCGGCCGCTCAGCCTGGAGGCGATGGGCGACGACATGGCGGCGATCGTCAAGGCGCTCGGCTACGACAAGGTCGACGTGATGGGTTATTCGCTGGGTGGCGGCGTCGCCTTCCGCATGGCCGTGCAGCAGCCTGAAGCGGTGCGCCGCCTGGTGCTGGTCTCGACCGGCTACGCCGCGGACGGCTTCTACGCGGAGATGCGTGGCCAGCAGGCACAAGTCGGCGCGGCGATGGCCGACATGATGAAGGACACGCCGATGTACAAATCCTACGTCGCGGTTGCGCCGCATCCGGAGGATTTTCCGAAACTGCTCGACCAGCTCGGCGCCTATATGCGCAAGGACTACGATTATTCCGCCGACGTGCCGAAGCTGAAAATGCCGGTGATGCTGGTGTTCGGCGACAGCGACATGTACCGGCCCGAGCACGAGATCAAATTCTACCAGATGCTCGGCGGAGGATTGAAGGACGCCGGCTGGATGCGCGAGAACCTGTCGCAGAACCGCCTGGCGATCGTGCCGAACCGCACCCACTACGATGTGTTCTTCGCGCCGGAACTGACAGCTGCCGCGCTGCCGTTCCTCAATGGCCAGACCAAGGTCAAGACCTGGGACGAGGTCGTCAACGAAACGAACTGACGCCCAGTCAATTGTCTGCCGGCCGTCTTCCGCGAGATGGCCGGCATTTCGCCCATGGGGCCTTGGCCCGGCGCATCGGCCAATCGTGTATTGGCCGCATCACAGCTATAGATGGCGCCATCAAAGCTTTTCAATTGACGCTGCCACGCCTATCGATAGGTATGCCGCCTATCCTCACAGGGCAGGGACGCGGGTGATGGCAAGATATCAGGGCGGGTGTTTGTGCGGCGCGGTGCGCTACCGCGCCGAGGCGGCACCGATCAATGAGCGCGTCTGCCATTGCCGGTTGTGCCAGAAGGCGCTGGGTGCCGCCTTCAATGCGCGCGTGCTGTTCCGCATCGATGATGTGACGGTCGACGGACCGCTGGCGACGGTGAATTCCTCGCCCGATCTCAAGCGCGGCTTTTGCCCGCGCTGCGGCACGACGATGTTTTCCCGGCGCGATTCCGCCGGCATTATCGGCATCACCACCGGCTCGCTCGATGATCCCTCGTTGTTCAGGCCTGAGATGCATATCTGGACCGCCTCGAAGCAGCCCTGGGTGCAGATCGACGACGGCCTGCCGCAGTTTGAAGGCGCGCCACCTCCGGCTTGAGGTGGAATCTGGACAAAATTTAATCCGAAGCGACACGAGATAGCCGGCAAAGCGTCATTGGCGGGCCATCATTGCTGCCTATCTATTGCGTGCGGGCGGCAGTCGAGGAGGCGACGGAATGAACGACAGCATCAACACCCTGGACGAGCTCTTGAGTGATCCGATGATCAAGCTGGTGATGGAGCGCGACCGCGTGCAGCCGGCAGAACTTCGTACGCTGCTCGAGGAAAAAGTCCGCCGGGCGGACGATGATGTGGCGGTCAACGATCGTTTTGTACCGCCGGCCCACCTGAT
Source organism: Mesorhizobium sp. M0437 (assembly GCF_040321335.1). Classification (NCBI taxonomy): domain Bacteria; kingdom Pseudomonadati; phylum Pseudomonadota; class Alphaproteobacteria; order Hyphomicrobiales; family Phyllobacteriaceae; genus Mesorhizobium; species Mesorhizobium sp. M0437. Next base: position 2,369 of record NZ_JAMYRK010000074.1, on the reverse strand, counting down.
GGCCACGACCTCCCACAAGCTGTGGCTGTGCGGCTAGGGTCTTGAAACGGTCAGCCGGAATTTGCCGGCAAATAGCTGTAATGGCTGCGGAAATAGGCAAGCTTGAAGCCGAGGCGTGCATAGTTGCGGTAGGCCGGCCCGTCGCGTTCGGACTGCGGCGCCTCGATGTCGGCGACGAACAGTTTTGCACCGCCCGCAAGTCCGTCGCGCACCATCGCTTCGCCGAGCATTGCATCGAGGTCGAAGCTCGGCGCCATGATGCCGGGAACCGGCGCGTCGATGCCGCTCCAGGCCATGCCGTCGGCACCGATGAACATCGAGCGCACCGCCGCCACCGCGCCGTCCCGCCGCAGCATGTAATGATGCCAGCCGCGTCGGCCGGCCAGCGCCAGCAACCACGGTGAGGTCGGCAACCGATATTGGCTGTCGATGAACCCAGCCCATTCCCTTGCCGTTGCCGGCGTCACCCGCTCGACCGAGACGTTCTCAGTCGGGAAAAGCGGCTCCGCTGGCAATGGCGCGGCGTCGCGAAAGATGCGTTCCCAGCCGCCCTGACGCTGCAAGCCGCGCGCCTCGAGCCAGCAGCTGAGCGTCGCCGGCTCGGTATGTGGATTGGTGTAGAACCAGGGCCTCAGAATACCGGCCTCGCGATAATGCGCCAGAAGCGCGTCAAGCCGGCTCTCGGTGGCTGCGCTATCGACACCGAAATTCTTGACGCAGTTGAAATGGATGAACGGGATCGTCGTGCAGGTGGTCCAGACGAGATCGCCATCTTCGGCGATGGCAAGGCCTTGCCTTGCGGCAAAGTCTGCCGGGGCGGCGCGATAGAGGTCGAGCCAGGCATCGACCTCGGCGCGTTCGATGGTGCGGCTGAGATCGCCAGATATCTCGTCGATCCCGATGGCGGGCGAGTGTGGCTCGGGCGGGGCTACGGGCTGCAATTCTGACAAGGCGGCGGGCTGCATGACTTCCTCCCAAGTATGGCCTTACACCGTAAGATTAATGGAGACTAATCTCATGCCGTGAGTTGTCAAGCGGGATTGCGAGGCAGCCACGTGGCCGAACGCTGGGGGATAGCGCACCTCCGTCCGGGCCAACGTCCCGATGCAAAGCCCTAACAATTCGATTCAAACTTTGTTGGTAGTTTCTTGTTAGGAATCCAGCTTGGTTTGTCCGGCGGCGTTGTCCTGCCTTCGGTCTGTTGTGTTTTGCGTACAGGTCCAGATGCGGTTATCAGGCGTCGTCATCTTTTCGATCGCAGCGCTGTGCCTTGCCGGCTGCACATCGACATCCGGCGTCGATGCGCTGCAAGTGCCGTCCAGCGAGACGACCAGCTCGGTTGTGCGGCCGCCCGCGCCGGTGGCATCCGTGGCGAAAACTGATGCTGCGCCAGCCTTCGCGGAACAGGAGCAGGACGAACAACAGGTCGCGATGGACGTACCCGACCAAAGCATCGATCCGCCGGCCGAGGTGATCGCGCTGATGGCGCCGCCGAAGCGGCTGACACGCGCAGCACCGGCGATGCTTGCCGAGCCGGTCACGCGCTATGGTTTTCGCGACGCCAAGCCGATCAATTTCGGTAAATCCTCCTCGCCGAGGCGCCTTGCCGTCCACGGCGTCGACGTTTCGCGCTGGCAGGGCAATGTGAACTGGCAAAAGCTGCGCGCCCAGGGCGCAAACTTCGCCTACATCAAGGCGACCGACGGCGGCGATCATCTCGACCCGATGTTTACCAGGAACTGGCGTAGTGCCGAAGCCGCCGGCCTCAAGCGCGGCGCGTACCACTTCTTCTATTGGTGCCGCACCGCCGGCGAGCAGGCCGACTGGTTCATCCGCAATGTGCCGAGGGTCGAGGGCGCGCTGCCGCCGGTGATCGACGTCGAGTGGAACGGCGAATCCAGCTGCAAGCGCCGCCCGTCGCGGCAAAAGGTGCTGGAGAAGATGCAGGTGTTCATGGACAAGCTCGAGCGCTACTACGGCCAGCGCCCAATCATCTACACCGCGCCTGACTTCTACCGTGACAATCTCAGGGGCGCCTTCCCAGATTATCCATTCTGGCTGCGCGCCGTGGCGGCGCACCCGTCAAAGGTTTATCCCGGCCGCAAATGGCTGTTCTGGCAATATTCCGGGTCCGGCCTGTCGCACGGCGTAAGAGGCCGCATCGACCTCAACGTGTTCCATGGTGATGAGAGGGCGTGGCGCGACTGGGTTGGTGGAAGGCAGATGGTGGCCGAGGCGGAGTAGCGCGGCAGCTTCTTCCTTCTCCCCATGTGGGATCTTTGCACAGAAGCCGATCAGTGATTCTGTTGTGAGGTTGGAGCAGGGAGATTCGCGATGGTGGATCGTGTTCTGGGTCAGTTGAGTCTGGC
>NZ_JAMYRK010000073.1:0-27761 GCF_040321335.1 Mesorhizobium sp. M0437 | reverse complement strand
CCCCTCTAACCCCGTACAGCGACGAGTCTCTAGTGCCCGCATTCTTGTCTCAGCTATTGACCTACTGCCCTACTGCCCTACTGCCCTACTGCCCTAGCCGAGCATCATGACTTACCAATCCCCAATCTCCCCCGGCCGCTCCTGGTACGAAGACACGGCCGGGCCAAGGCCCGAATATCCGGCGCTCGACGGCGACCGGACATGCGATGTGGTGATTGTCGGCGGCGGCTTTACCGGCCTGTCGGCGGCGGCTCATCTCGCCACGACAGGCGCGGATGTCGTGCTTATCGAAACGCATCGTTTCGGTGACGGCGCATCGGGCCGCAATGGTGGCCAGCTCGGCACCGGACAACGGGCCTGGGCAGAGGAACTGGAAGCGGAATACGGCTTTTCCCGCGCCAAGGCGCTGTTCGACCTTGCCGAAGAGGCCAAGGCGCATCTGCTCGACTTTGCCGCGATGCACCAGATCGAGATCGACTATATGCCCGGCCAGATGTCGGTGGCGCACAAGAAGCGCTATGTCGACGACTACAAGGCGCATGCCGAGATCATGGCAAACCGGTTCGGTTATCCGCACATCTCATTCATGGATGCCGCGGAGACTGCCGAGCGGCTCGGCTCGACGCATTATTTCGGCGGCACCCGCGACACCGGCACCGGCCATGTCCATCCGCTGAAGCTGGTGATCGGCACCGCGAAAGTCGCGGCAGAGGCCGGCGCAAAGCTTTTCGAGCAGACGCCGTCGACCGGCATCACCTCCGGCGGCGGCAAGGTCAGGGTTGTGACGCCGAAGGGCACGATCACCGCCGCTAAATGCCTGATCGGGGTCAACGCCTATGGCGGCACGCTCGAACCGGTGAGTGCCGCGCATATTATGCCGATCGGCTCCTTCATCGGCGCGACGGTACCGCTGGGAGCCGATTCCAAAATACTGCCGGGTGGCGAGGCGGTCGACGATTCGCGCTTCGTCGTGCGCTATTTCCGCAAATCGAAGGATGGGCGGCTGCTGTTTGGCGGGCGCGAGATCTATGCGGTCAACGATCCCAAGGACATCCACATCCACATCCGCCGGCAGATTGCCGAGATCTATCCGGCACTGAAGGACGTCGAGATCACTCATGGCTGGGGCGGCTACGTCGGCATCACCGTGCCGAGAAAGCCGTTCGTGCGCGAAGTGATGCCCAATGTGACCTCGATCGGCGGTTATTCCGGCCACGGCGTCATGCTGTCGAACTTTTTCGGCAAGCTTTATGCCGAGACGGTCGCCGGCAACCGCGACCGGCTGAAGCTGATCGAGGACCTGAAAATTCCACCCTTCCCCGGCGGCCGGCGTTTGCGCGCGCCACTGCTCTTCCTTGCGCTCAACTGGTACGCGTTGCGGGACAGGATCTAACCAGACGTTGCAGAATCCTTAACCGGGGCGCAGAATTCCCGCCAAGGGCGCAGTGATGCCACAATCGCGGGCGAAAGATGATGCTCGTGGGCAGCTGAACGGGGAATTTTTGCGGGCCTGCCCGCTTTTGGTTTGGGACCGATGCCGATCGAAATGCCGGCTCTCCGGCATGGGTCGTAAGAACATCGGCCCGCAAATGGAGGTGGCAAGTGTGAGAGAGCCCTTCAGTTTCGGCGCGCCGGAACGACGGCGCCTTGCGATGCAATTCGGTTACGATATGCGGCCGACGTTCTGGCACGGGGTCCGGTCGAACGCGCATCTGGTGATAGCCGCGCTTGGCACGGTCGCACTGCTCGGCGTTGCCGCGGTGGCACTGTGGCTGGCATTGCCGGCAAATGAGCGACAAGCGGCCGCAAGTCCTGAGCAGATCGTTCCGACCATCCCGGTCAAGACGACGAAGATCATGCCTGCCAAGGTTGCTGCGGCGCCGCGGACGACGGGCAAGGCAGATGCGGTTTCCCCAGCGGTGGCCGCGGCGGAAGCCGAGATACCAGCGCTGGCTCCCAACGATCCGCGCTGGACAGGGCCAAAGACGGCATCGGCCGCCGCCACGGCAGCGTCCGACCAGCTGGCAAGCCAGACCGAGCAGGCGACCGATAAATCGTCTGCTTCGGTGGCATTCGCCGACCCGGCAGCAAAACCCGACGCTGCGGCATTGTTTGCCAAGGTCGCGGCTCCCGGCAGCTCAACGAAAAACAGCGGGCCCGATGGCGCGCAGACCGCCGCCATCCCCACGCCCAAGCCGCAACTGCCGACGCAGACCGCGAGCGAAGACGACAACAGCACCAAGGCAAATTCCGGAAGAGCCAATACTGCCGGTACCGGACGCATCCTGAGATCCGTCACCATGCGCACCGGCCCAAAAAAGAATGCGGCCGCCATTCTCACCGTGCCGGCCAAGACCTCGGTGCAAGTGATGAGCTGCAAGCAATGGTGCCAGATCGTCTACAACGGCAAGCGCGGCTGGATTTACAAGAGCTACGTCAAAACCGGGGCGTAGGGCCGGCAGAGCGATTGCGGGTCGCTCGCCGTCAGCCAGTCCTCCGCCGGAGGCCCCGGCCGTTCAAATACAACGTCCGCCGTCGACTTCCAGCGCCACGCCAGTGATGAAAGCCGCTTCGTCCGAAGCAAGCCAAAGCGCGGCATTGGCTATGTCGACCGGCGTCGAAAGCCGGCCGAGCGGGATCGACGCGCGGAACTTCTCGCGGATCTCGGGTGTGTCGGCGCCCATGAATTTCGCGAGCATGCCGGTCTCGCCGGCAACTGGGCAGAGGCAGTTGACGCGGATGTTCTTCGGCGCGAGTTCCACCGCCATCGATTTGGTCGCGGTGATCGCCCAGCCCTTCGATGCATTGTACCAGGTGAGGCCGGGCCGCGGTCTGATACCGGCCGTGGAGGCCGTCGTCAGGATGACGCCACCGCCTTGCCGTTCCATGACCGGCACCACTGCAAGCGCTGCGTGGTAGATCGCCTTCATGTTGACTGATGTGATCAGGTCGAAGGTCGCTTCGTCGACTTCCAGCATGTCACCGTTGCGATGGGTGTAACCCGCGTTGTTGACCATGATGTCGATGCGGCCGAAGGCGCTCATTGCGGCATGGACCATGTCGTCGAATTCGGACCGCAGCGAGACGTCGGTCTGGGTCCAGATCGCCTTTTCGCCGATCTCGCCGGCAACGCGCTCTGCGCCCTTGGCGTTCAGATCGGCGACGACTACCCGCGCGCCCTCCTCGGCAAAGCGCCTGGCCATGCCCTCGCCAAAGCCCGAGGCAGCGCCAGTGATGATTGCGACCTTATTTTTGAGGCGCATGCTTTTCTCACTCATCGTTGAAAGCGATCGATGACGCGTTTGGCCAGGCCATCGAAAGATGTGCGTCCATCGACGATTTCTCCTTTGGCTTTCGCTGCCATCCGGCTCTATGCTGCAACTGCGAAGGCTCCGGAAGCATCGCTTGCCGACAAGCCTCCGGCCAGCGCCGGTGTCAAGAGCACACGCGGATGTGACGCAATGGCACTGGCAAGTTTAAATCGATTAGATTATATCAGCCGCGTTATCGCGACCGGCGTCACAGCGGACAGACCATGACCAGCCAGATCATTCCCGTCGACCCTTTCGACTTCATCATTTTCGGCGGCACCGGCGACCTCTCGGAACGTAAGCTTCTGCCGTCGCTGTACCACCGGCAGCGCGACCACCAGTTTTCCGAGCCGACGCGCATCATCGGCACATCGCGTTCGAAGATGACCGACGAGGAATTCCAGTCGTTCGCCAGGCAGGCGATTGCCGATCATGTGAAACCGGAGGATATCGACGCCACGGAACTGAAGACGTTCCTCGCGCGGCTCTCCTATATCCCGGCAGATGCAACCACAGGTGCCGGCTTCGACAGGCTGAAGAAGGCGATCGGCGACAGCGAACACATCCGCGCTTTCTATCTGGCTGTGGCGCCGGCGCTGTTCGGCGACATCTCGCACAAGCTGAAGGAGCACGGGCTGATCACGCCGAATTCGCGCATCGTGCTGGAAAAGCCGATCGGCCGCGATCTCGCTTCGGCGCGCGCGCTCAACGACCTGGTCGGCGACGACTTCCATGAAAGCCAGATTTTCCGCATCGACCACTATCTCGGCAAGGAGACGGTCCAGAATTTGATGGCGCTGCGTTTTGCCAACGCGCTCTACGAGCCGCTTTGGAATTCCGCCAATGTCGATCATGTGCAGATCACCGTGGCCGAGACTGTCGGCCTGGAAGACCGCGTCACCTATTACGACAAGGCCGGCGCATTGCGCGACATGGTGCAGAACCACATGCTGCAGCTGCTCTGCCTGGTCGCGATGGAGGCGCCGTCGTCGATGGACGCCGATGCCGTCCGTGACGAAAAGCTGAAGGTGCTGCGGGCGCTGAAGCGCATCAACGGCAACGAAGCGCCGAAGCACACGGTGCGCGGGCAGTATCGTGCCGGCGCCTCGGCCGGCGGGCCGGTGAAAGGCTATGTCGAGGAACTCGGCAAGAACAGCAACACCGAGACTTTCGTTGCGCTCAAGGCCGAGATCGGCAACTGGCGCTGGGCGGGCGTGCCGTTCTACCTCCGAACCGGCAAGCGGCTGGCGACGCGCGTTTCGGAGATCGTCATCGAATTCAAGCCGATCCCGCATTCGATCTTCGGCGAGAGCGCCGGGCCGATCTCCGCCAACCAGCTGGTCATCAGGCTGCAGCCCGACGAGGGCGTAAAGCAGTTCATCATGATCAAGGATCCGGGGCCGGGCGGCATGCGGCTGCGCCAGATTCCGCTCGACATGAGTTTTGCGCAATCCTTCGACGGCCGCGCCCCCGATGCCTATGAGCGGCTGATCATGGACGTCATCCGTGGCAACCAGACGCTGTTCATGCGCCGCGACGAGGTCGAGGCGGCGTGGAAATGGATCGACCCGATCCAGGACGCCTGGGAAAGCGGCAGGCAAGAGGCGCAAGCCTACACCGCCGGCACATGGGGCCCCTCGGCCTCGATTGCGCTGATCGAACGCGACGGGCGGACATGGCACGAGAGCAATTAGGCGGCGCCTACAACTGGCACGAATTTGCCGGACGCCAGGAGTTGGCCACAGCGCTTGCCGGCCACGTCGCCGGCCGTCTGTCAAAGGCGATCGCCGAGCGCGGCACGGCGCTGCTTGCGGTCTCGGGCGGCACGACGCCGGCGAAATTCTTCGCGGCGCTTTCGACCGTTCCGATCGCCTGGGAAAAGGTGACGATAACATTGGTCGACGAGCGCTTCGTGCCGCCCTCATCGCCGCGCTCCAATGCCGGCCTGGTTGCCGCCAACCTGCTGCAGAACGCGGCCGCCGCCGCGAATTTCGTGCCGCTCTACCACGCCGCGGCAAGTATCGAGGGTGCAGCGGTCTCCGACAGTGAGGCGCTGCAAGTGCTGCCCTGGCCACTCGACGTCGTTGTGCTCGGCATGGGAACTGATGGCCACACCGCCTCGTTCTTTCCGGATGCCGATAACCTGGCACGATTGCTCGATCCGTCGTCGCAAAGGATCGTGCTTCCGGTTCACGCGGCAAGCGCCGGCGAGCCACGGCTGACGCTGTCACTGGCGCGGATCATCAATGCCGCCTTCATCGCGCTGCATATCGAGGGCGCGGAAAAACGCAGCGCATTCGAGGCCGCGCTTGGACCTGGAACACGAAAGCCCATTCGCGCCGTGCTCGATGCCACTCAAAAGCCCGTAGAGGTTTTCTGGGCACCCTGATCTCAACTTGGCTGCAGGTCCCGGCAACAGCCGGAAGGTGTTTGCGGGACCTCGCCTGAAAGGACCGACCGCCATGACCGCAAGACGCGATATCGAAGCCATCACCCAGCGCATCCGTGAGCGCTCCAAGCCCGGTCGCGAGGCCTATCTCGGCCGCATCGCCGAAGCCTCGAACCGCACCGCCAACCGGGCCGTGCTGTCCTGCGGCAACCTGGCCCACGGCTTTGCCGTCTGCAGCCCTTCCGAAAAGGTGGCACTTGGCGGCGACCGGGTGCCGAACCTCGGTATCATCACCTCCTATAACGACATGCTGTCGGCGCATCAGCCTTTCGAGACCTTTCCGGCGCTGATCAAGGATGCGGCGCGCGAGGCCGGCGGCATCGCCCAGGTGGCCGGCGGCGTGCCGGCGATGTGCGACGGCGTCACCCAGGGCCAGCCCGGAATGGAGCTGTCGCTGTTCTCGCGCGACGTGATCGCCATGGCCGCGGCAATCGGCCTGTCGCACAACATGTTCGATGCCGCCGTCTATCTCGGCGTCTGCGACAAGATCGTGCCTGGACTGGTGATCGCGGCGCTGACCTTCGGCCATCTGCCGGCGGTCTTCATCCCGGCCGGGCCGATGACGACCGGCATTCCGAACGACGAAAAAGCCAAGATCCGCCAGCTCTATGCCGAGGGCAAAGCGGGACGGGCCGAACTGCTCGAAGCGGAATCGAAATCCTATCACGGGCCGGGAACCTGCACTTTCTACGGTACCGCCAATTCCAACCAGATGCTGATGGAGATCATGGGCCTGCACACGCCTGGCGCCTCCTTCGTCAATCCTGGCACGCCGTTGCGCGACGCGCTGACCAGGGAAGCGACGAAGCGGGCGCTGGCGATCACCGCGCTCGGCAACGCCTACACGCCGGTCGGGCGGATGATCGACGAGCGCTCGATCGTCAACGGTATCGTCGGCCTGCACGCCACCGGCGGTTCGACCAACCACACCATCCACCTGATCGCCATGGCAGCGGCGGGCGGCATCGCCATTACCTGGCAGGATATTTCCGACATCTCGGAAGCCGTGCCGCTGCTGGCGCGAGTCTATCCGAACGGCCTTGCCGATGTGAACCACTTCCACGCCGCCGGCGGGCTCGGCTTCCTGATCCGCGAACTGCTCGACGCAGGCATCCTGCACGAGGATGTGCAGACGGTGTGGGGCGAAGGGCTGCGCCCCTACGCGGTCGAGGCCAGGCTCGGCGCCGACGGCGGCGTCGTGCGCGAGGCTTCGCCGCGCGAGAGCGGGGACGAGAAGGTGCTGGCACCGTTCAAGAAGGCGTTCCAGCCGAGCGGCGGTCTGAAAGTGCTTTCGGGCAATCTCGGCCACGCCGTCATCAAGACATCGGCGGTCAAGCCGGAGCGGCGCGTCATCGAGGCGCCGGCCAAGGTGTTCGACAGCCAGCAAGGCCTGAACGAGGCGTTCAAGGCGGGGTCGCTGACCGGCGACTTCATCGCCGTCATTCGGTTCCAGGGACCGAAGGCCAACGGCATGCCGGAATTGCACAGGCTGACCACCGTGCTCGGCATCCTGCAGGACCGCGGCCAGCATGTGGCGTTGGTCACCGACGGCCGCATGTCGGGCGCTTCAGGCAAGGTGCCAGCGGCGATCCACGTGACGCCGGAAGCGGCGGAGGACGGGCCTATCGCCAGGATCCACGACGGCGATATCATCAGGCTCGACGCCGAGGCCGGGACGCTGGAGGTACTGGTGCCAGCCGGCGATTTCGCACTGCGCCGCCCCGCGGACAGCGACCTCATAGGCAATGAATTCGGCTTCGGCCGCGAGCTTTTCGCCGGGTTCCGGCAGTTGGTGGGACGCGCCGACCATGGCGCCAGCGCCTTCGGTACGGCGTGACTTTTCGACCATGGAAGAGCGGCTGGTGGCCGCTCTCCCTTATATCTACTGAACGGTCAGCTCGGCTCGCGCGCCGGCCCTGACCGTTACGGTGCCTTCCCTCGAGCTGTTGTCCGATTTCTCCGAAACCACCGCGTAGTCGCCGGCCGGCAGGGTGGCTTGATACTTCTGGTCGTAGGCGTAGCCGACCGACTTGCGGGTTCCGTCGATGGCCTTCCTGGCCTCGAATATCTCGATCTTCGAGGCCCCTGGCGCGGTTATCGTCAGCATGCCGGCGTTCATCGCGATCTTCAGATCCTGATGGTGGCCAACCTTGACGCTGAACGGCTGCTCGGCCACGGCAAGGTCGACCGTCGCGACCATTACATAATCGTCGGGCGGCAGATCGAACTTGCTGTCCGGACCGTAGGCATAGGTCACCTCCTGCCTGGTTCCGTCGATGTTCTTTTTCGCCTGGAGCACCTTGAAGCCGACGCCAGAACCCTCGGCCTTGTCGCCGCCGGCAGCATAATAGGCGTTGGCGACGATACGCCCGACGCCGACGATGATGTCCTTGTCGATGACCCTGCCGGCGGCAAGCGGGATCGTCTCGATAACCATGCCCTGGCCGATCGTGACCGTCACCTTCTGGTCACCGGCCGGCAGCACGACTTTCGTGTCACCGTAATAGGTCGGCGGGGTGTCGACGCCGGGATAGCCGATTACGACAGCCGCGCCGTCATCAACGTCCGCTCCTTCGCTTGCCCGCGGGTGGATGACCAGCGTGCCGGCATTCAGGTTGAAGTGCGGTTTGGCGACCTGGCCAGGCTCTATCTTGATCTTCTGTTCGGCCCTGGCCTCGCCGGCACGCGCGACGACGATATAGTCGCCCGGCTCCAGATTGCCCTTGTAGGTGCCATATTCGGTGGTGACGGGATCGCCGCGCGTGCCGTCGGAATTCGCCTTGTGGATCTCCCAGGCATTGCCGTCGGTGACGGGATCGCCACCCTCGGCAAGCACGACGGTGGGCGCGAAATTGGACTCCGCCGGCTGGGCGGGCGCCGGCTGGGGAGCAGGCTGCGGGGCGGGAGTCGGTTCAGGGGCGGGTGGCGGAGGCGCAACGGTCTCGACGAGGGCGTCCTGCAATGCCTTTTCATCCGACGCTTCGATATATTTGCCGCCGGTATTGTCGGCGAGGCAACCGACCTGCTTGCCCTCGGCCGCCGTCAGGCCGAAGCCGACGACATTGACGGTGAAGTCGACGCCAGCAGCCTCCAGTTCCTTGCCGAGCGCACAGGGATCGCCGCTACATGTCTCGATGCCATCGGTGATGAGAACGACCGTCGCCTTGTCCTCGGTGTATTTCAATGCTTCCGCCGCTTGCTTCACCGCAGCGGTCAGCGGCGTCTTGCCCTGAAATTTCAAGCTGTCGGCCGCGGCTGAGATCGCACTTGCCGAGCCTGCCTGCGGTGGCACGATGAGTTCGATGTCGTCGCAACTGGCCTTCTCGCGATGGCCATAGGCCATGAAGCCTATTTCCTCCTCGCCCGGGACCGATTGCAGCACGTTCCGCAGCGATTGACGGGCGATTTCGAGCTTGGGCTTGCCGTCGATCTGCGCCCACATCGAGCCGGAGGCATCGAGAATGACGATGACGCGATCGGCGGCGAAGCCGAACCCCGTCGTCCACAGCAACAGGGCCGCCGCAGCGACGCTCTGCACAAATCCCGCCATCAAAAATCTCCCCCGTCAGTCGCCGCCGCTCGGCGCCGGAAAGCTATTTGACGCCGGGTCGCGACACAAGCCCGGACGGAGTACGAAGCTGCGTCGCCTCTCTGCCAAACCCTCAATAGGCGGTGCGGCGTTCCTCGGAAGGCGGCCGGCCGAATTGCAGCCGGTAGCTCTGGGCAAAATAGGAATGCGAGGTGAAGCCGGTGGCGATTGCCACGTCGAGGATCGGCATGTTGGTCTGGCGCAGCAATTCGCGCGCCCGCTCGAGCCTGAGCCGCATATAATAGCGCCCGGGCGTCACACTGAGATGGCGCAGGAACAGGCGCTCGACCTGGCGCACCGACAGGCCCGCCGACTTGGCGAGCTGCACCGCCGACAGCGGCTCGTCGAGATGGTCGGCCATCAGCTCGACGATGCGGCGCAGCTTCTCCGACTTGCCGGTGAGGTCGCGTTCCGGCCCGACGCGCTGGCGGTCCCCGGCCGAGCGGATGCGCTCATGCTGGAACTGGTTGGCGACGCCATTGGCGAGGCTCGAGCCGAAATCACCGCGCACGATCTCCAGCATCAGGTCGATCGATGTGGTGCCGCCGGCGCAGGTGTAGCGCTTGCGGTCGATCTCGAAGACGTTGCCGGTGCAGTTGATGTCCGGAAAGCGTTCGAGGAAGCCGGCGCGGTTTTCCCAATGGATGGTGCAGCGATAGCCATCGAGCTGGCCTGCTTCGGCGAGCAGATAGGAGCCGACCGAAAGCGCGCCGAGCGCATTGCCGCGCCGGCCCCAACTGCGCAGCGCTGCCAGCACCTTGCTCTTGCCGGGAAATTCCGTCGTCAGCCCGACCGAGACGAACAGGATATCGACCGGCGGCAGATCGGCAACCGCGTAGTCGATCTTGAGCGGCAGGCCGTTGGACGCCATGACGGCGTCGCCGTCGGCCGACACCGTAGTCCAGCCATAGAAATCGCGGCCGAGCAGCCGGTTCGCCGACCGGAACGTGTCGATTGCCGCGGCCAGCGAGAACATGGAGAACTTGTCGACCAACAGAAACCCGAACTGCCGCCCGCCCTGAACGGGATCATTGGTGACCGGCCGTTCTAAGGGAACAGTGAGGTTCGGCAAGGACGCTGCTTTCTGGTCAGAAGGAAGGCCGTTTCAATCCGGCTGCGAGATAGGCGGAAGCTAGCGTGTTGGCCATCAGCATGGCAATGGTCATCGGCCCGACGCCGCCAGGCACCGGCGTGATGGCGCCGGCCGCCTTCGCTGCTTCGGCAAAGGCGACGTCGCCGACGAGGCGCGTCTTGCCTTCGCCCTTTTCAGGTGCGGCGACGCGGTTGATGCCGACATCGATGACGGTGGCGCCAGGCTTGACCCAGTCGCCGCGGACCATTTCAGGCCGGCCGACGGCTGCAACCAGAATATCGGCGGTGCGGGCAAGCGCCGGCAGGTCCCTGGTCCGGCTGTGTGCGATGGTGACGGTGCAGTTGGCGGCAAGCAGAAGATTGGCCATCGGTTTGCCGACGATGTTCGAACGCCCGACGACGACCGCATTGAGACCGGACAGGTCCTTGCCGCGCACGCGTTCGATCAGCAGCATCGAGCCGGCCGGCGTGCAAGGCACGAAGGCGGTCTCGAGTTCGCCGGTGCCGAGCTTGCCGACATTGATGAAGTGGAAGCCGTCGACATCCTTCTCCGGCGCGATGGTCTGGATGATCTTGCCGGAATCGATATGGCCGGGAAGCGGAAGCTGCACGAGGATGCCGTTGATGGCCGGATCGGCGTTGAGCTGGCCGATGATCTTCAACAGGTCCGGCTCGGAGGTTTCGGCCGGCAGCGTGTGCTGAACCGAATGGAAGCCGCATTCCTTGGCGGTGCGGGATTTGGAGGCGACATAGACCTGGCTCGCCGGATCCTCGCCGACGATGACCACGGCGAGACCGGGCTGCCGTCCGCCCTTTTCCGCCAGCTCGGCGGTCAGGGCCTTGACCCGCCGCACCACGTCTTCGGCGACGCTTTTTCCGTCAATCAACTCAGCCATGAACCACCCTCGACGCCGATCGCGTAAGCCTGCCGCGTTAAAACATCCATGTGGCGCGCTCCAGATATCTTTTATGCAGGCCGTTGCCCAGAACCATGCGCTGCGGGCGGACATGCAGCGCGGCATTTTCACGAAAATCGAGCCGGGCAATCCCGTCAATGCGCCGTCCCATGCCGTTAACTCGAAATCGGCATGTTTTATTCGACGCTCAGAAATAGCGGCGATGCGTGCGGTTTTCGGTGAGCTCGCGAACCGCCTCGCGGAATTCGCGCAGGCTGACGCGGATTTCCTCGATCTGGCTTTGCTGATCGGCGGCTTCCGAGGCCTGATTTGCCTTCCTCGACCAGGCCTGAGCATGGGCCGAATGCGGCGGCGTGGGTTGCTGCGGATAAGGTGCCCGATCGGCATAGAGCGGCTGCGGGTGGAACGCAGGTGGCATCGCTGCGGTGGAATTTGTCGCGGCGGAAGTCTCACCGGACGCCATCTCCTCCGGCGCTCTGCCAGGCATGAGCCGGCTCAGCGCCGACAACACGGCACCGATCGGACCAGAACGTTTGGTACGCGCGACCTCGACCGGCTGAGCGGGAGGCGGCGCTGCCCGGTATGCTGCGTGATCGGCGGAACCGGCATCGGGGCCGCCAAGGGAGCCAGCGGGGTCGAAAAACCCATCGGCAGCTGCAGCCTCTTCCATCAGTATGGTGCCAGCCTTTGGCTCATCAGGATCGGGCTGGCTTATGCCGGCGGCTGCCAACAGGATCGGACTGGCACGCGCTTCGCGGCGCGAGCGGGCAAGACGATGGCGTGTGGCGGCATCCTCGCGCCATGACGGGCCTGCGCGGTCCTCTAGCGAAACCAGCGATGCTTCGTCCTCGCCGCGCACCGCCTCGACGAGTGACAGCAAGGACTGCTCGTTCCTCCAGTGTTCACGATTTTTCCTATAAGCCATGGTTTCTGGAGCCTTCCCCTCGGGCTGGGACGTAGTGACCGCCACTGCTTAAGCGATGCTAAACAGGCATAGGAAATAAAAGGTTAATTTGGTCGCCGCGCGACTGCGCGACTACATGCGCATCCCAACCGCAAGGTCGGGGTTTCCGCCCGATCACGGTCCCAATAGGGCTTCCCCGCCCTGCCGCGAACGTCTATGGGGAAGCCATCTCTATGGGAGCTTTCGATGACGATCAGGCTTGTTCTCGCCGGTTGCGGCAATATGGGCTACGCCATGCTCTCGGGCTGGCTGAAAGCCGGCAAGCTCGCTCCGACTGCGGTGTTCGTGGTCGAGCCCAATGCCGACTTGCGCAAGCGTGCCGAAGCACTGGGCTGCGGTGTTGGCGCCGATGCCGGCGCCATCCCGGCTGACGCCGTGCCGGCTCTCGTCGTCATTGCGGTGAAGCCGCAGGTGATCCGCGACGTGACGGCTGGTTACATCCGCTTCAACGATGGCCGGACCACCTTCCTCAGCATCGCGGCCGGGACACCGGTCGCCACGTTTGAAGGTATTCTCGGCGACCGCGCGCCGATCGTGCGCTGCATGCCCAACACGCCGGCGGCGATCGGCAAGGGCATGATGGTGGTGTTTTCCAACAGGCTGGTTTCCGACGAAACCAAACGCTTCGTCGCCGACCTGCTTTCGGCAAGCGGGCAAGTGGCCGATATCGACGACGAGGCCCTGATGGATGCGGTGACGGCAGTCTCCGGGTCGGGGCCGGCCTATATCTTCCATTTCATCGAAGGGCTGACCGTGGCCGCCGAGAAAGCCGGCCTGCCGACCGGGACTGCCAAGCTCTTGGCCATGCAGACGGTCTACGGCGCCGCATCGCTGGCCGCCGAAAGCGGCGAGGAGCCGGGCGTGCTCAGGCAGCAGGTGACCAGCCCCAACGGCACCACGGCTGCGGCCCTTGCAGTACTGATGGGCGAGGACCGGCTGACGCGCCTGCTCACCGAGGCGGTGGAAGCGGCGCGGCTGCGGTCGATAGAGCTGGGGAAGTAGGGCTTCTGGGGGAGCCGGTCGGCGGTGATGGTCGACCGTTCCTGTCGGCAATAGCAACCGGTAGAAAAGCCGTTACGTGGCGTTCCTTCGCGCCCTCCACTGTCCTGCCGACATCAAAATCGCGATAGCCTAGAATGTCGACAGATATCAGCGATGCCCCCACAAGTCGTCGATCTCGTCCTTGTTCTCGGGCGGCCCGTCTTTGCCGGCTTTGGCTTTGAGATCATCGGCAATGGCCGTGAGCCGCTCTGCCAGAGAAGGGCGTCCATTTTCCCGCTTCAACTCGGATTTACGGACCTCAGCCATCACCAAGATTCCCATACAGCATCTCGTCCTGCAGCCGGCGCAAGGCGAACAGCCTGGTCGTCGGGTCGGGCGCGGCATTGTCGGCGGTGAGCAATTCGCCTTTCCTCACCGGTTTCAGCACCTTGCCGCCTTCGAGCAGACCAACCGGCACGGCGCGATGGGCGCGGGCCTGTTCGACGGTCATGGTCCAGGAGCGGTAGCAGGTCTCGCCGATCGCATCGAAAACCTCGCCTGCCGCCAGATCGCGCTTGGCCACGGCGCAGACCTCGGCCACCGGCCGCGGCAGCGGCACCATGTCGGGCTTGCCGTAAAGCGCGATGCGAGCCGCCGTCAGCGGCACTTCCAGCGAGGTCAGATGGTAGGGCCTGAAGAAGCTGTAATAGGGGCCGTGGCCGATATGCAGATCGTCCATGCGCTCGATGATGCGCGGATGCGTCGCCTCGACGATTACGAAGACGCCGGGCGCCACGCCCTTGCCGACGGTGTAGTCGACGACGCCCTTCTTCGACAGGATGCCGCCCTGCTCGCGCGGGATCAGCACCTTGACCAGCTCGTCGCGATCGGCCTTGGGGCCGTGCATGCCGGGAACGTCGGGCACCAGCCCGGTGGCGTTGGCAATGGCGCACATCTCGACCATGGTTTTCGAGCCGTCGACGAACTCGACCAGCATGCGCGGATTCATGTTGCGGCGCAGCGCCTCCTCGCGGTAGTCGTCGGGAACGGCGTCGTGGTTGAGAGGGTTGTTTTTGCCCTTGCCGGCGGAGACGATGGTGTAGCCGAGCGCCGAGGCGAACTCGATCAGCTCCATGCAGCTCGACGGCTCGTCGCCGGCGCCGACCGAATAGACGACGCCGAGCCGGTCGGCCTGCTGCTTTAGATAGCAGCCGATGGTAACGTCGGCCTCGACATTCATCATCACCAGGTGCTTGCCGTGCTGCATCGCCATCAGGTCAAAATCGGCGGCGACGCCGGGCTTGCCGGTGGCATCGATGACGACATCGATAAGCGGATTGGTGACCAGCATTTCGTTCGAGGTGACGGCGATCTTGCCGCTTTCGATCGCCTGGCTGACCTTCGAAGCGCTGTCCGCTTCGGCTGCCATCGCCTGATCGCCATAAGCAATGCGGATGGCGTCACGCGCCGTATGCGGGCGGCGCGTCGAGATCGCGCAAACCGAAATGCCCGGCATCAGCATGCCTTGCGTCACCAGGTCGGTGCCCATCTCGCCCGAACCGATAACGCCGATGCGCACCGAGCGGCCTTCCGCGGCGCGCTTGGCAAGATCGCGGGCAAGCCCGGTCAAGGCGACATTGGTCATACTGGAACGTCCACTGCTTTAAGTCTTTGTTTTTATGCATGTCGTTGTCCCAAAACCGCGGCACACTTTTGGGCGACATGCATTATGAAGCGGGAATAGCAGGGAACGGCAACCCATTGCCAATCGAAACCGGCCGCGGCCACCTTTTCCTGTGCGCTATTGCAATTCGGCCTGCAAGGCTTTTGCCTCGGCAAGGTTCTTGGCGGAGCCGGCGGCAAGGTCGTCCATCTTGCGCTCACTGAAGATGACGAGCGCATGCTCGCAGGCGCCTATCGCTTCCTCGACCATTGCCTTCTGCTTGCGGGCAGCACCCAGATCGGTAAGCACATCGCACAGGCTGTCCTCGGTGAAGGCGACGCCCGGCACCGAACCGATCTTCTTCTGCACAGCGATCGCCTCGCGCAGGATCGGCACTGCCTCCTCGAATTTGGCGACGTTGTTTTCGGCGCGGCCGGCGAGCGTCAGCTGATAGCCGATCTCGTTTTGCAGGCTCGCCCAGCGGTCGGGGTCGCGGTCGCGACCGACCTCGTCTGCGAGCGCCCGGTTGACGGCGACCGCCTCGGCGAACAAAGCCGGCGAAGGCTCTTTCGCGCCGATCATGCCAAGCACATTGGCCAGGCTTGCCTGCGTGCTGGCCCAGGGTTCGGGGGCGCGGTCGCGCGTGCGCACGCTCTGGATCGAGCGATAGATGCCGGCCGAGCGCTTCAGCAGGGCGACGTCACCGCGCCAGTAGCCCAGCGTCGAAAGCGCGCTGGCCAGGTTTGCCTGGTTGCGCAGCCATTCGTCGGCATCCCTGTCGCGGCTCATCACAGTCAGTGCCGCCTCGTAGGCCTGGACAGACTTGGCCATGGCGTCCGGATCGGAGCTGGCGTTTGCCTGCATCATACGGGCATTGCCGAGGTCGCCTTCGACCGAGGCCCAGAGCGAGCGGTCGGGCAACGTAACATAGACGGCCAGTGCCTTTTCATGCGCGGCCGCCGCCTTCTGGTAGAGCGATGGGTCATTGGCGCTGCCGGCAAGGTAGTAATAGGCAGTGCCTAGTTCGTTCTGCAGCTGGGCGTGATCTTCCGGCACCGTGGCGAGGTCGTAGAAGGGCAGCGCCGCTTCTAGCGCCGTCGCCGACTGGCGGAACGCTTCGCCGTCCTGCGTGCGGTCGCCCAACACCAGGAGCACGTGGCCCAGGCCCCATTGCGTTGCCGCCCAGGCGTCAGGATCGCTGTCACGGCTCTGCACCTCGAGCGCCGCACGATAGGCCGCCGCCGAGCGCTGGAGCGCCTCGTCCGGACCGCCATTGGCCTTGCCGAGCATGGAAAGTGCTGCACCCAGCCGGAACTGCGTCTTCGCCCAGTCCTTCGGGGCGCTGTCCTTGCTTCGCACGGTGAGCGCTGCACCATAGGCGGCGACCGCTTGTTCCAGCACCGCTTTGTCGTTGGCGCGGTCGCCCCAGGTCGACAAAGCGTTGCCGAGACTGTGCTCGATCGAAGCAAACTCGATTGGAGCAGCGGCGGCGGTATAGATCTGCGAGGCCTCGCGATAGGCGGACGCCGACTCCCGGAGATAGTCGATGCCGGTGTCCCGATCGCCAAGCGTCGCATAGACCGAGCCTAGATTCTGCTTCAACGAAGCCCAGTCGAGCGGCAGCTTTTCGCGCGGATATTCAGAAAGTGCGGCCTCATAGGCAGCGATCGCCTCGAGCAGCGCGTCGTTGCCTTCCTGCCTGGCTCCAAGGCGCTGCAAGGCATTGCCAAGCGTCAACTGGCCGTTCGCCCAGCTCGCCGGCGCATGCTCGCGCGTCCAGACCGTCAGTGCGGCCTCTGCGGCCTCCCGAGCATGCTGAAGCGTGGCGATGTCGCCATTGATCTGGCCGATCGATTCCAGCGCCGAGCTCAAATTATTCTGGATCGTCGCCCATTGCGCCGGGGCGCGCTCGCGCGTCATCTCCTCGGTCGCAGCCTGATACGCGGCCACTGCCTGCTTAAGCGTCGGCACGTCTTTTTCACGCTCGCCAAGGCGAAACAAGGCCGCGCCGAGATTGACCTGGCTCAACGCCCAGTCGAGCGGGACGCGCTCTCTGCGGTATTCGGTCAGCGCGGCGCGATGCGCTTCGATCGAAGCGCGGAAACTGTCGGTCGTGGCCTGGCGCTCGCCGATCTCGGACAGCACGATGCCGAGATTATTCTCAGTCGCCGCCCATTCGAGCGGCATTTTTTTCGCCGCTTGCACCGCGAGCGCCGCGCGGAAGGAGGCGACGGCCTTGTCGAGCAGCGCGATACCATTCTCGCGCTGGCCGAGCCGCCAGTAGACGGTGCCGAGATTGCCAAGCGTCGAGGCCCAGTCGTCCGGATCGGCGTCGCGTGTGTAGACGGTCAGCGCCTGGTCGAAGGCGGCAGCCGCCTTGTCGAGGTTTTCGCGACCGGCCTCGCGTTCGCCCAGCGTCGACAGTGTGGTGGCGAGATTGTTTTGCGTGGCAGCCCATTGCCGCGGGCTGTTTTCGCGCGACACATAGGTCAGCGCCTTTTCATAGGCAGCGACCGCCTGCACCAGAAAGGCATTGTCGCCAGAGAAAGAACCATGCGCGGAGAGCGCCTGGGCCTCGGCTGCCTTGTAGAACCAGGCTTCATGGTCGTCCCATTTCTCGACCTGCTCATAGGCCTTGGCATAGTCCTGTGCTGCCGCCTGATAGCGGAAGGAAATTTCGTAGGTTTTGGCGCTGTCGCCGAAAACCTCGGCAAACTCGAACCGACGCGCCTTGAGGTCGGCTTCGGCCTGGTCGACGGTCTTCGACAGTTCGCCAACGCGGGCCTTGGCCTGTTCATGGATTTTCTGCGCTGCTTCGAGTGCGCCTTCTTGCACCGCCTGCTCGGCCAGTCTTGAAAGCCGCACGATTTCCGGATCCTGGCTCTTCAGCGTCGCCTGCTCGGCTAGTACCTGTTTCAGCCGCTCGGTCTGGCCGCGCAGCAATTTATCGAGCTCGGCCGCATCCCTGGGTTTCTCGGTGCCCAGCGTCTTCAGCATGGCGTAGAGCGCATCCATCGGTACGCCGCCGTCGCGGGCGATCGTCTCGATCTGGCGGCGTTGCGGGTCGGGCAGCGTCGAGATCGTCACCAGCAGCCGGCGACGCTCGCTGAGTATCTCGCCCTCTTCGCCTTTCGGCACCTCGGCGGGCGTACCGAAATAGAGCAGCCGGCGCAGGCTCTCATTGACCCACGGCCGCTGCCGGCCGCCGGTCTTGAGATAGACCTCCTCGCCGATCATGCGCAGCACGGTGCCGAATTCCTCGCCGCCCATCATGTCGATGTGACGTAATATGGCTGCCGCATAGGGGCTGTTGCCGTCTGCGGGACCGTCGAGCGCCACCTTGCCGGGCTCGGCGGCAAAGCCGATGACCTGGCCCAGGCTGTCATCCGCCGAACCCTTGGCCGGCGCTCTGCCGTTCAGCGCCACGACGCTGCGGGTTTCGCCGAGGCCGCCGGCGCCGATCGGCTCGCCCGCTTCGCCCGGCGTGATTTTGAGCAGCGTGCCCGGTGGAAACGGATCGTTGCGGCAGGCATCGAGCAGCACGATGGTAACCGGCACCTTGGCCTTCAGCTCGGCCACGATCGACGACAGCGGCACCAGCTTCTCGCCGGCATCGTCGAGCGCTGTAATGTCGGTATCGACCGGCACCAGGAAATTCTCGCCGCCGGCTTCGATGCCGTGGCCGGAATAGTAGATAATGGCGACGTCGGCACCCTCGGCATCGTCGACGAAGCCTTCGAGGTCGCGCCGCAATTTGCGCGCGTCGCGATTGATCGCGACATCGGTTTCGAAGCCGAGCCTGTCGAACATCTCCTCGATGGCGCGGGCGTCGTTTTCCGGATTGGGCAGCTTGCCGACATGCTCATAATCGGACTGCCCGATGACGAGCGCGACGCCCTTAAGCGCCTTCGGCCCTTCAGCCCGCGCAGAAACCAGCGCGCATAAAAGGGCAAGCAGCGCGGCAAACGCCACGCCTATGCGCCCTGTTGCCCCTGGAAACAGCATCGTCGTCCCACCCCAAACCCAGCGCGCCATCTTCCGCAACGGCATGGCATCATGATGGCCGGCGCGTGGCAAGTGTTCGGGCAAGAGGTGTTCTTGTCGTGGGGAAGGGAGGCAGGAATGTCATGCTGCTCCGCGCCCCCTCCTGTCCCGCCGGCCTCTCGCCCCTCGCCCAGCGCTGCGCGGCCGCTACTTGTTTGTTGACAGGCATGCGAGGCCCACATGTGGAATTTGGCAGCAGAGGGCTGGAGGCTCCTCAAGCAGAGCGTCATCGGCTTCATCGACGACAATGCGCTGAGCCATGGGGCGGCGATAGCGTTTTATGCCACGACCTCGCTTGCGCCGATCCTGCTCATCGTTGTCGCTATTGCCGGCATGGCCTTCGGGCACGAGGCGGCGCAACTCGCCCTTTCGGCACAGATCGCTGGCCTGATGGGGCCGCAAAGTGCCGAGCTGCTGCAGGCGACGATCGAGAACGCCTCGCAGAAGGAAGCGGGAACCCTTGCCAGCATTCTGGGGCTGGTCACGCTGTTCGTCGCCGCATCCGGCGTGTTCGGCGAAATGCAGCTGGCGCTGAACGAAATCTGGAAAGTCAAACCGAGCGGGGCAACGATTTCACGAATGGTGCGGGCACGCATTGCAAGCCTGGGCCTGGTCGCCGCGCTTGGTTTCCTGCTGCTGGTGTCGCTGGTCGTAAGCGCTGCAATTTCGGCGCTCGGAGAGGTCATCAACGCCTACCTGCCGTTCGGCACCATCATCCTGAGCGCCATCAACGGGATCGTCTCGTTTGCCCTGACCACACTGCTGTTTGCCGCAATCTACAAGGTGCTGCCGGACCGCAGCCTGCAATGGCGCGATGTCGGCATCGGCGCCGCGGTCACCGGGTTTCTGTTCACCATCGGCAAGTCGCTGATTGGCTGGTATATCGGAACCAGCGCCATCTCATCATCATACGGCGCTGCCGGCGCCCTGCTCGTCGTGCTGTTATGGGTCTATTATTCAGCGGAGATATTTCTGCTGGGCGCCGAATTCACGCGAGCCTATTCGGTTCGACATGGCAGCCGGTCCGATTTGAAGAACAAGGTGGAATTGCATGGCAAATGAGTTCACGCCGAAATTCGACCTAGCCGACGAGGTGGTGGTGGTCACCGGCGCCTCGCGCGGCATCGGCCGCGCCAGGACAACCGCACTGGGTCAAACCTAGTGTCCGGCTTCCTCATTCATTGCCGGCAAGCCAACGGACCATATTCGCCATCAGTCTTCCGTAGAACGGCCACGCGAGGAAATCCTGCGAGAGCCAATGCGGGCCGATATCGGTTGCCCAGGCAATCGTGCGGCCGCGGCCATGGCTATCGACGGCAAGGAGCGGCCAGTCGGTGCCGCGATGGTGGCAGGTCGCCAGAAGCCGGGACGAACCGTCGCGCCTGAATTCCAGCTTGTTCATGCCGAGAATCGGCGGCAAAGGCCCCTCCACCCCGGAAAAAATCGGATGTGACGACTGCAGGATGGAGGCCTGCAGGCCTTGCGGCACCTCCATGCCGTCGCAGTAGGGTAGGCAATGGACCGGCAGAACGTCCTCGACCGGGGTGTCGTGGAAACGCGCCGTCCCGAACATGCCCTGAAAGCCCATATAACCGCCGGCCAGCATCAGCCCGCCGCCACCTTCGACATAGGCCTTGAGCACATCGAGGCGGTTGACGCCGACACGCCCGGCGCGGGCATCCGGCGTCACCAGCAATGTCAGGGCGCCGACATCGGAGATCACCACCGCCTGATATTGGGCGAGCCCATCGAGGTCATAGGGAAACTCCGCGCTGCAACGCTCGCCGCCGATCTGCGTGACCGCGATGCCTTCAGTGGCCAGCGCGGCATTGAAGGCCGTCGCGCCATTTGTCAAGGCCGCACTTGTAAGCACGTCGCTGCCGATGGCGATCGACGTCGTCGCCGCAAAGGTTTCGCCCGCAAGCAAGATCTTCATTGCCGCCCCGCACTGTTTTCATTTCGAGAGGTTTTTGGGAAGGGCGCCGGATGGACCGGCGCCCCCTAGAACTCAAGCTCTACAGGATCAGAATTTGAATTCGGCCAGATTTTCGGGAGTTACGATCTTGGCCGGACCAAGGATCAGTTCGCCGCCGGCGCCAATCGTGTATTCGCCGAGCCTGCCTGCCGTGAACTTCTCACCCTCCTTGCCGGTGATCTTGCATTGCGCAAACGCCTGGGCCGTCTGATAGGTAAGATAGCCAAGATCGGTGACGTTCCACCAGATATCCTGAGCCGCTTCGTCCTTGATGTATTTCGAGATCAGAGTGGCCGGCGCGAGGCCGGTCAGCTTGACCTTGCCGATCATGCCCGCTTCCTCGAGTGCACGCGCGGCCGCCGGAAGGCCGATGCCTGCCGGGACGATGATCACCTTGAGATCGGGAAACGCCTGCACCAGCGCCAATGCCTGCTGCTGGTTGATCTGTTCGCTTTCTTCGCCATAGGCCACCTGCACCAGCTTCATTTTGGAGAACTTCGGCTCGGCCGCCATTTTCGCCTTCATGAAGTCGATCCAGGCATTCTGGTTGGTCGCCGTCGGCGTCGACGACAGGATCGCGAATTCGCCTTCACCGCCGCTGAGGGCGAATGCACTTTCGAGCATCATCTCGGCGAGGCTGTCGCCCTTCACCTGATTGACGAACACCGCACGCGCATCGGCGGCCACATCGGAGTCATACGAAATCACCCTGACGCCCTGCTGAACGGCGCGCTTCAGCGCAGGCGCGACGGCGTTGGCGTCGTTGCCGGCAATTGCGATGACTCCGACCTTCTGCGAGACAAGGCTGTTGATGAATTCGATCTGCGCCTCGGCGGTCGCCTGCGATGGGGCGACCTGGGTAGCGGTGCCGCCAATTTCCTTGGCTGCCTCTTGTGCGCCTCCAAAGGCCACTTTGAAGTAGGGATCCGTGTCGAGCTTGGGCAGGAAACCGACCGTTACGGGTTCCTTGGCGCACTCCTGGCTGAAGGCCAGCGAGCTTGGCGCAAGCAGAACCGCGGATGCGAGCAGGGCTAATCTAAACGCTTTCATTGTGACTCCTCCGTCAAAATTCGGGCTTGAAGGAAGGGGCCCGAGATCACCCCTTTGTCTCGCGCATTGCGCGGGATCTGCTGAGCATCTCCTGTGTGGAGCGCCAGTAATTGCCGATCAGCAGCGAGCCGATCAGAAGCAGGCCGATGATCATGCCCTGTGCGTCGCCACCGATCTGGTTCAGCGCCAGCACGTTGCGGATGATGGCGATCAGGACCAGTGCCAGCATGACGCCGGTCAGGCGGCCCTTGCCGCCAAAGACGCTGATGCCGCCGAGCAGCACGATGGTGATGACGTCGAGCTCCATGCCGAGCGCATTGTTGGCGCGGGCGTTGGAAAGGCGCGCGGTATAGACGATGCCGGCCATCGCCGCGACGACGCCCGAGACGACGAACAGGTTCAGCACCATCCGGCGCGTGTTTATGCCGGAATAGCGCGCCACCTCGGGGCTGCCGCCGAGCGCGTAGATGCGCTTGCCGGTCGGCGTCTTCTGCAGCACGACCGCAAACACCGGCGCCAGCACCAGGAAGGGCACGATGGTCCACGGTATCTCGGTGCCAGGCAGGTTGTTGATGCCGAAATCGACGACCGCGGGCGGCAGGATGTTGACCGAGCCGGTGCCGAGCAGGATGTAGCCAATGCCTCGATAGAGCGCCATGGTGCCGAGCGTCACAACCAACGACTGCAGTCCGAGGCCCGAGACCAGATAGCCGTTGAAGGCGCCGAGCAGGCCGCCGATGACGAGCGTCAACGGGATTGCGGCAAGTGTCGGCACACCGGCCTGGACCAGCAAGCCAAAGACGACGGACGTCAGCGCCAGCACCGAGGCGATCGACAGGTCGATCTCGCGGGTGATGATGAGCAGCGTCATCGGCAGGATCAGCAATGCCTTTTCCGAGGCGCTGGCGGCCAGTTGCGAGAGATTGAAGCCGGAAACGAAATTCGGCACGAAGATCGCGGCATAGAGGAAGATGGCCAAGCAAGAGGTCGCCAGCAGCAGATCCCAGAAGTCGATCGACTTTTTCACCGCGCCCTCGCCTGTCTTGCCTGCTCGGCCCGCCGCACGATGAAGGTGTCGATGCCGATGGCGACCAGGATCACGAGGCCGTAGACGCCCTGCAGCCACAGCGGGTCGACGCGCACCAGCGTCAGCCCGTTCTTGATGACGAGCAGCGTGAGCGCGCCGAGGATGATACCGAGCAGCGTGCCCGAACCACCGCGGATGGCGACGCCGCCGACCACCGCCGACGCGATCACGGTGAGTTCGAAGCCGAGCGCGACGCGTGCATCGATGGTCGCGTAGCGCGATGCCCACAGCGCGCCGCACAGGCCGCCGAGCAGGCCGGCCATGCCAAAGGCCAACAGAATGCGGCGGTCGACGGGGATGCCGATAAGACGCGCGCCGTCGGGATTGGAGCCAGCGGCGAACAGTTCGCGCCCGATCGCCGTACGATAGAGCAGCACATAGCCCAGGCACAGGATAACGATCGCGATGATGACGATCAGCGGCACGCCGGCGATCTTCAGGCCGGTCATGTCGAGCCAGGCTTGCGTGACTTCGTCGGCGCTGATCTGGTCACCGGCTGCCCAGATCGAGTTGAAGCCGCGGAAGATCGACATCGAGGCCAGCGTGACGACGATCGCCGGGATCTTTCCCCTGGTGACGACGAGGCCGTTGATCAGGCCGGCGACGCCACCGACGGCGCATGCGGTTATCAGGCCAATGCCGATGTCGAGCCCTGGATAGGCCTGGACCATGCTGGCCGCCAGGTAAGCCGACAGGCCGATCACCGCAGCGATCGAAAGGTCGATGTTGCGGGTGATCAGCACCAGCATCTGCGCGAGTGCTGCAACGACGAGCAGGGCGGCATCCATCGACACGGCGGTCAGGTTTGCAGCGCTCACCATGCGCGGGTTGATGATGGTGACCGGGATGGCGACCGCCAGCATCGCGGCGAGCAAACCGAACTCCCGCCGCTTCAGCATGTCGAGCGGTCCTTTTCTCTTCTCCTCGCCGGCGGCCTGTGCCGCCGCATCGGCGCTTTCGCCGGCCTTGGTCGCTGCTTCCAGCACCTTTTCCTGAGTGGCTTCGCCCCTGGCAAATTCGGCCGTCCGATGGCCTTCGCGCAGGACGATGATGCGGTCGCACATGCCGATGAGCTCGGGCATTTCGGAGGAGATCAGGATGATTGCCATGCCCTGGGCGGCAAGGTCGGCGATCATCGCATGCACTTCCGCCTTGGTGCCGACATCGATGCCTTGCGTCGGCTCGTCGAGGATGAGGACGCGCGGCTCGGTGCGCAGCCATTTGGCCAACACCACCTTCTGCTGGTTGCCGCCGGACAGTTCCTTTACCGGCTGCGCGTAGCCGGAAAAGCGGAGCTTCATGCGCTTCAGCCAGTCCGAGACCAGATTGATCGCGCGGTTCGTGCCGTAGAAGCCGGAGCGGGCTGCCTTGTCGAGGACGGGCAGCACAGCGTTGTCGAGGATGGAAAAATCCATCACCAGGCTCTGGCCCATGCGGTCTTCAGAGACATAGGCGATACGCGCATCCATGGCGTCGCGTGCCGAGGCGAAGCGCACTGCTTCGCCGTCGATCAGGATTTCGCCGGCATCGGGCTGGTCGATTCCGAACAGCACGCGCGCGATCTCGGTCCGCCCGCTGCCGACCAGGCCGCCGAGCCCGAGCACCTCGCCGGCATGGAGCTTGAGGTCGATATTGGAAAAGCCACCGGCGTGCGAAAGCCCCCTCGCCTCCAGCACCAGTGCGCCGGTGGCGTGGCTTCGTTGCGGATAGAGGTCGGTGACCTCACGGCCGACCATCATGCCGATGGCAGCGGCGCGGCCAAGCTCGGCCTTCGGCTTGACGCCAATGAGACGCCCGTCGCGCAGCACCGCGATGCGGTCGGCGATGCGGAAGATCTCGTCCATGCGGTGGCCGACGAACATCATCGCGACGCCGTGCAGCCGCAGGTCGGCGACGACGGTGAACAGCCGCTCGACCTCGCGCTGCGACAGGGCGGCCGTCGGCTCGTCCATGATCAGCACCCGCGCGTCGAGCGACAGGGCGCGGGCGATCTCAACCAGTTGCTGTTCGGAGGTGCGCAACGTTCCGAGCCGGGTTTCGGCCGGCACGTCGAGGCCGACTGTCGCCAGCACCCTGCGCGCGCCGGCAAGCATGGCGGCGCTGTCGATGCCGCCGAAGCGGTCGCGCGGCATATGGCCGAGATAGATGTTTTCCGCCACCGAAAGATCAGGGAAAAGACCGGGGTGCTGGTGCATGACCGAGATGCCGGCAGCCTGGGCGTCGTGCGGCGAATGGAAGACCACAGGCTTGCCATCGACTTCGACATGGCCGCCGGTCGGGAGATACACGCCGGCCAGCAGCTTTACGCAAGTGCTCTTGCCGGCGCCGTTTTCGCCAAGCAGAGCCAGCACCTCGCCTGAGCGCAATTCGAAGGACGCGTCCTTGAGGGCGATCGTGCCGCCGAAGGCTTTTGTCGCCTGAACCAGGGCAACGGGGACAGCCGCGTCGCTCTTCACCATGGCGTCGGCTTCGCCTAATGCGCCCAAGTGCAGCACCTTTCCTCCCTTGGTCCTGTTTTTTCAATTTGCTATATTAAATGGCCGAATGCCGCAACTGGAAAATTGACTTCCATGGCCGCGAAGGGCACTGTCGCGTCGCGCACGGGTGCGATTGGAGTGCTCGACTCCGCGGCAGCCTCAAAGCTGCAAGCGGATGGAGTGGCTCTGCGGGAATGAATGGGGAGGCGCCGGTTTTGTCCGGAAAAGGCAGCAATTCGGTCAAGGTTCGGCATTATAACGAGCGCTTCGTGCTTGATGCCATTCGCCGCCTGAAGGAGGCATCCAAGTCCGATCTGGCGCGCGCCGCAAATCTGACGCCGGCCGCGGTCGCCACCATTGTCGACGGGCTGGAATCGTCCGGATTCGTAAAGCAAGTGGGAAAAAGGTTCGGGCAACGCGGATCGCCGTCCACTCTCTACCGACTTGCACCTGAGCGTATCTACAGCGTCGGCATCAAGATCGGCCGGCGCGCGCTGGAAGCCGTGCTCGTCGACTTTGCCGGCGAGGTCCGCTCGCGCGAGTCGCACGAATATCGCTTTCCGGATCCCGACATGGTGCTCAAGGCAGGCAACATGTCGCTGGCCAATTTCGACAAGCTGGTCGAGGGGCTTGGCGATGCCAGCATCGTCGGCGTCGGCATCGCCTCGCCATATTTCCTCGGCGGCTGGAGCGAAGAGCTCGGCTTTCCCGACGATCTCGGCAGCCGCTGGGAAGCAATCGATCTGACGACGTTCTTCGCCACAAAGCCGAAGACCCCGGTCTTCGTGGAAAACGACGCAACATCGGCCGCACTCGCCGAACTCATCCAGGGGACCGGCGCGCGGTTCCGCGACTTCATGCATATCTCGATCGACACCTTTGTCGGCGGCGGACTGGTGCAAGGCGGCAAGGTCCATACCGGGCCGCACGGCAACAGCGCCGCGCTCGGTCCTTTGCCGGTCTCGCCTTCAAGCCTCGATTCGGTGGCGGCCAAGCCGGCGCGCTACCAGAGCCTGCTGCATCGCGCTTCGATCTATGTGCTGGTCAATCATCTCAAATCGCGCGGCATCGAGATCAACCGCGTGCGCGAACTCGACCCCTTGCCGCCAGGGGCGCGCGAACCGCTGTCCGAATGGATCGACGATTGCGCCAATGCGCTGGTCGAGGCGATCATCGCCATCACCTCCGTCATCGACATCGAGGCGATCGTTCTCGACAGCATCCTGCCGCGGCCGATCCATCTCGAGCTGCTGGCAAAGGTGCAGACCCAGTTCAACAGGATCAGCGCCATCGGCATCGTGGCGCCGGAAATCGTCTCGGGACAATTCGGCCCCGAGGCCTCGCCGATCGGCGCGGCGATGCTGCCGTTCTCGGCACTGTTGGCGCCCGACAGCGGCGTGCTCATGATCGGCAAGGACAGAACAATGCTGCCGGGCAGCCTTTCGAGGCTTGCCAGCCAAGGCCAACCAGCAAGAAGCTCAGCGCCTTCAACGGCATAAGACAGTGCCGCGAAAGAGCATCAAGCTCCAGGCATCATCAACATCAGCTCGCAGTCCGGCACGGGCACGACGGGCTTTTTGCGCCGGCACTGGAACTTTTAGCGGCTGCTAATCTTCATTCGCCACCAACATTGAAATGCCGATCGGTCCGCGCTCCGCTTCAGTGCGGGCCCAGGAAGCAAGGAGGAACATATGAACTGGGATCAAATCAAGGGAAAATGGACGCAGTTCAAAGGCAAGGCGAAGGAGCAGTGGGGTGACCTCACCGACGACGATCTTGATCGTATCGAGGGCAATAGGGACCAGCTCTTGGACGCATCCAGGAGCGATATGGCATCGCCAAGGAAGAGGCGGAGCGCCAGGTTGATAACTGGTCCAGAAGCATCAGCTGAGCCTTTGGATGCAATGCCGTTTGCTGCCCACCACCGGGGTGAAACTCTGCGTCGCCCGCCGTGCCGACTGGTGCGGTGGGCTCTTTCGACAGCGAGGCCCCGCGAGGAACCTTTAGCCGTATCTAATATTCTACTTGCGTGGCGGGCTTCGCCCCGGCGTGCGCCCCGCCCGGAGCCGAAGGAGTGCAATGATGAACAACATTATCTGGCTGGTCGGCGCGATCGTGATCGTAATCGCCATTTTGAGCTTTTTGGGTCTGCGATAGCATCC
>NZ_JAMYRK010000072.1:0-27786 GCF_040321335.1 Mesorhizobium sp. M0437 | reverse complement strand
CATGTAAACCACCCGGACGCGGGTTGGGGTGCCGTATTCTCCAACCCACCCCGACGACCCATTGTTGGCGTGGTAGCCGTGGCACGGGGGCGGGGCCGTGCCGCCCCCGGCCTCTTTTCTGCCCAAGGACCCGACAGCATGTTTTCAAACTTTGATAGTGAGGTCCTATTCGCCGCCCGCCTGCTGCTTGGCGGCGCCTTTGTCTTTGCCGGCCTGCGCAACATTCAGAACGCGGCGTCGGTGAGCCAATTGATGACGACGCGCGGCGTGCCGCAGGCACGGCTGGTGCTGTGGCTGGGGATCGTCCTGCAAATCATTGCGGGAGCACTGGTGATCGCGGGCATCTGGACCGCTCCGGCGGCGGCATGCCTGATCCTGTTCCTGATCGTCGCCACGCCGATGTTCCATAACTTCTGGGATCATCAGGGGCCTGAGCGCGCGTCCCGCATCAACGGCTTTGTCGGCAACGTCGCGCTGGCCGGAGGATTTCTGGCGCTGATCGCGCAGTCGCTTTGACAACGACTGATGCCTCTTGGAGGCAGCCGCTCACGCCGCATACCGCAAGCCGCCATCACAGGTCAGCACTTGGCCGGTGACGAAGCTGTTCGAAACCAGGAACGCAATTGCCTCGGCGACGTCCTCGGCGCGGCCGATACGGCCGACCGGCGTCTTGCCGGCATAGTCGGCAAACACCGCATGGCGCTGTTCATCGGGTAAAAAGTCCCACCAGGGCGTGTCGATGACGCCTGGCGCCACGACATTGACGCGCAACGGCTTGAGCTCCATCGCCAGGATCGGCACCACGGTCAGCAGCATGCCGTTGACGGCGGCGATGCCGGCGACGCCCGGCGCCGACAATTGTGCCGACACCGCCGAGATGAAAGTCACCGAGCCGCTCTTGTTCAGCGTCGGCAAAGCGGCCTGCAGGCAGGAGAGCTGTGGCCGGACCTTCTCGTCGACGCCGCCGCCGATGTCGGTCAGGTCAAGTGTTTCGAACGGACCGAGCCCCTTGCCGCCGCTGGCGGCCAGCACCAGGTGATCGAAAGGGCCGAGATCGTTGAAGAACCGGCGAACCTCGTCCGGCTTCGCGGCATCGAAGGCAGCTTTTTCGACCGCGCCGCCAAGGCTTTGCCATGCATTGTCGAGCCTTTCCCGGTTGCGCCCGGTGATCGTCACCTTTATGCCCGGGCCAAGCAGCTTTTTCGCGGTGGCGAGGCCGATGCCGGAGGAGCCGCCGACGATCACGGCGTGCTGCGTTTTCTCGGTCATGAATTTTCTTTCTTCGATGTTGCGGAAACGGGTGCGAGCCCGACAAGGCCGAGACTCAATTCGCGCAACTGCTGCCTCGCCTTCACGTCATAGGCTTGCGCATCGGCACGGGATTCTCTCTGGCCGTCGAAATAGAGGCCGCTTCGCCCTTCCAGCGTGGGCGATGTGGCGAGGTTGATGATGGCTTCGGCGCCGGTTTCGACCGAGCTCCACGGCGTGATGCCCGCCTGCCGCACCATCGTGGTGTTCATGTAGCTTGCCGGATGCAGGCTGTTGACGGTCACATTGGTGCCGTGCAGCTGCTCCGCCAGGTCGATGGTGAACATGATCTGCGCCAGCTTGCTCTGGCAGTAGGCACGGACGCCGTCATAGGAGCGGGTCAGCATGACGTCGTCGAAGTCGATCGCCTGCTGGCCGGCCGAGGCGACGTTGACGATGCGCGACGGCGCGCTGGACTTGAGCAGCGGCAGCAGCTCCATGGTGAGCAGGAAGCCGGCGAGATAATTGACGGCAAAGCGCAACTCGTAGCCGTCGGCGCTAACCTGTCGTTTGGAGTTGGGGCCGGCTGTGCCGACGCCGGCATTGTTGATAAGGATATCGAGCCGCTTGGTCCTTGCGCGCACCGCCTCGGCGAGGCGGCGGACTTCCGCCAGGGAGGAGAGGTCGGCGACCAGCAGCTCGGCCTTGCCGCCGGCGGCTTCGATTTCGGCCACGGTCGCCTTGCCCCTAGTCGCGTCGCGGCCATGCACCAGGATACGAGCGCCGCCGGCGCCGAGGCTTTGCGCGACGACGCGGCCGACGCCGTCGGTCGATCCTGTGATGAGGATTGTCTTGTCTTTCAGTTCCATGTTCAGAGCCTCCATGTCATCGCTCTGAACGGAAAGATGGGGCACCGGCCACTTGCCAAACAGTTCAAACTTTATCCTGGTATCGATACTGCTATAATAGCACCGATGGATTCACCGACACACTCCGCCGAAGACAGCCGCCGCCGCGAGCTTGGCGCCTTTCTGCGCTCGCGGCGCGAAAGGCTGACGCCTTCGGCCACCGGCATTTCGACCGGCCTGCGCCGGCGCACGCCCGGGCTGCGCCGCGAGGAGGTGGCGATGATCGCCGGCGTTGGCACGACCTGGTACACCTGGCTGGAGCAGGGGCGCGACGTCAGGCCATCGGTGGAGGTGCTGACGGCGCTCAGCCGGGCGTTGCGCCTGGACACGGCCGAGCAACGGCATCTGTTCATTCTTGCCGGCCGCCCGCAGCCGGAGCGTCGCGTCGACGCGCCGGAAAAAGTCGATAGCCCGTTGCTGCACATGCTGCAGAGCCTGGTCCTGCAGCCGGCCTATGTCCTTGGGCGGCGCTGGGACGTGCTGGCCTGGAATTCTGCCGCGGCAGCCGTGTTCGGCGACTATGGCCTGCTGGAGGGCGATGCCCGCAACATCGTCCATATGGTTTTCACCAGCCCGCAGCATCGGCGCCTGCTCGTCGACTGGGAGGAACTGGCGCGTGCCGTGCTGGCGTCATTCCGGGCGGAAAGCGCCAGATATGTCGGCGACCCGGATTTCGAGCGGCTGATCGCGCTGATGACACGTTCAAGCCCGGAGTTTCGCGCATGGTGGCCGCTGCGCGATGTGGCTCGCAACCTGTCGGGTGTGAAGCATGTCAGGCATCCGACGGCAGGCGCCATGGCGTTCGAGCATATGAGCCTTTCGATCGACGACGGCTCGGACATGAAGCTGATCGTCTACACGCCGCTCGCCGAGCAGAACTCGATCGCCAAGCTTGAACAGCTGCTGGAGACACTTCCGGCCGAGCGGCGCAGCGCCTGAACCCAGCTTCGTCATCCTGGGGTCTGCGCTGCGTCGCTCCGCTCCTTGCTGCGCCCCAAGATGACGAAGCAATGGGGGAGGTTTGCGACAGCCGAGCTGCCTCAGCCCTTCGGCTTCAGCCCGTCGATGAACAGTTGCTCGAGAAACCTTGCGGCATCCTCGAAGCGGCCGTCGCCGCCGCGGTCGGGGCCGAGCACGGCGCGCACCTGGACGTCGAAATCGGCGTAATGCTGCGTTGTCGCCCAGATCGAAAAGATCAGGTGCCAGGGGTCGGTGCGGGCGATCTTGCCGGCGCGCATCCAGCCCTTGATGACGTTGGCTTTCTCGTCGACCAGCGTCTTCAACTCGCCTTCCAGCATCGGCATGATGCGCGGCGCGCCCTGCAGGATCTCATTGGCGAACAGGCGGCTCTCGCGCGGGAAATCGCGCGCCATTTCGAGCTTGCGCCTGATGTAGCTGCGCAGTTCGGTCAAGGGGTCGCCGATATCGTCGAGTTCGCGCAGCGGCGCCAGCCAGGTGTCGAGAAGCCGCTGCATCAGCGTCTTGTGGATGTCCTCCTTGCGGCGGAAATAATAGAGCAGGTTCGGCTTCGACATGCCGGCGGCTTCAGCGATCTGGTCGATGGTCGAGCCGCGAAAACCATTGGTCGAGAAGACTTCGAGCGCGGCCTCCAGGATGAGCTCGCGCTTTTCCAGCTGGATGCGGGTGCGGCGAGGAGCGGAGCTTTCGACCGCCCCCGTCACCCCGAAAAACCTTCGCTGGGAGGAGTGTCTGGACCAATTCTCTGGACCAGTTTTTCCTCGCCCTGTGGAGCGCACTTCGAAAGCCGCATTTCCGCTAGTAATCCCTTGACCGCTGATAAGGCGGTGCTAACGTTTGTCCAACCGGTCAAAAATTTGCGTAGCACGAAAACGTCGCGAAGACCAAGCGTTGGTAAGACCAAGCGTTAGCCGCACCGAAACAGGTTACAAGGGGAAGTCTTGGTCATGTCCAACCGGCTGAAAGTCACGCCGAACGATCTCAGCGCATTCTGGATGCCGTTCACGGCAAACCGGCAGTTCAAGCAGGCGCCGCGCATGATGGTGTCGGCCAAGGATATGCACTACACGACCAGCGACGGGCGCAAGGTTCTCGACGGCACTGCCGGCCTGTGGTGCGTCAATGCCGGCCACTGCCGCCCGAAGATCACCGAGGCGATCCAGAGCCAGGCGGCCGAGCTCGACTATGCGCCGGCGTTCCAGATGGGCCATCCGATCGTGTTCGAGCTGGCGAACCGGCTGGTCGACATCGCGCCGAAGGGCATGGACCATGTGTTCTTCACGAATTCCGGCTCGGAATCGGTCGAGACCGCGCTGAAGATGGCGATCGCCTATCACCGCGCCAAAGGCGAGGGCTCGCGCACCCGTCTGATCGGCCGCGAACGCGGCTATCACGGCGTCAATTTCGGCGGCATCTCCGTCGGCGGCATTGTCACCAACCGCAAGATGTTCGGCACGCTGCTCGGCGGCGTCGATCACATGCCCCACACGCATCTGCCGGAAAAGAACTCTTTCACCAAGGGCGTGCCGGAGCATGGCGCGGAACTGGCGAACGAGCTGGAGCGCATCGTCGCCTTGCACGACGCCTCGACCATCGCCGCCGTCATCGTCGAGCCGGTTGCCGGTTCCACCGGCGTCATCCTGCCGCCGAAGGGCTATTTGCAGAAGCTTCGCGAGATCTGCACCAAGCACGGCATCTTGCTGATCTTCGACGAAGTCATCACCGGTTTCGGCCGTCTCGGTACGCCGTTTGCCGCCGACTATTTCGGCGTCACGCCGGATATCATGACCACGGCGAAGGGCGTCTCCAACGGCGTCATCCCGATGGGCGCGGTGTTCGTGAAGAAGGAAATCCACGACGCCTTCATGACCGGCCCCGAGCACATGATCGAGTTCTTCCACGGCTACACCTATTCGGGCAATCCGATCGCCTGCGCGGCAGCGCTGGGCACGCTTGACACCTACAAGGAAGAAGGGCTGCTGACGCGCGGCGAGGAACTGGCGCCGTACTGGGAGGACGCGCTGCACTCGCTGAAGGGCGAGCCGAACGTCATCGATATCAGAAACATCGGCCTGATCGGCGCGATCGAGCTGGCGCCGATCGCCGGCCAGCCGACGAAGCGGGCCTTCTCGGCTTTCGTCAAGGCGTTCGAGCGCGGTGCATTGATCCGCACCACCGGCGACATCATCGCGCTGTCGCCGCCGCTGATCATCACCAAAGGCCAGATCAACGAATTGATCGACCACGTGCGCGAAGTGCTGAGGGCGGTGGATTGAACCAGGTGCAGCTTTCCCTCCCCCTCGAGGGGAGGGTGGCCGCGAAGCGGCCGGGTGGGGTCGGTGCGGCAGTGCGCCAGCCTGACCTTCGGCCGCATAGGTGCCTGTGATGCCCCGGACCCGCGTGAGCTTCGAAATGCGCCAAAAGGCGCGCGCGCTTCGAGTACATGCGACCAAAGGCGAATCGCTGCTTTGGTATGAACTGCGCGAATTGAAATCGGCTGCGATGAAATTCCGGCGCCAGTGTCCGATCGGGCCTTATATCGTCGACTTTGCCTGCATTGCGGTAAAGCTGGTCGTTGAAGTCGATGGTGATCTGCACGAACAGGAGAAGGGCAAACGGCACGACGCCGTCCGTGATGCCTATCTGCGATCGCTCGGGTTCGATATCTTTCGCGTCGATGAGCCCGATGTCATAAACAGCGCTTGGCATGTCGCACAAGTGGTCAAGGATAAGGTCGCGCGCATGTCAGCCGATCCCACCCGACCGCTTCGCGGCCACCCTCCCCTCGAGGGGGAGGGGGACGCTGGCGTGCCACAACCAATGAGGTTTTAGAATATGGCCGCCCCCGGCGAGAATCTGCGAATCAATTCAGACCGTTTGTGGGATTCGATAATGGAGATGGCGAAGATCGGCCCCGGCATTGCCGGCGGCAACAATCGCCAGACCGTTACCGACGAGGATGGCGAAGGGCGGCATCTGTTCAAGCGCTGGTGCGATGAGGCGGGGCTCGAAATGGGCGTCGACGAGATGGGCACGATGTTTGCCCGTCGCGAAGGCACCGACCCCAGCCTGCCGCCGGTCTATGTCGGCAGCCATCTCGACACCCAGCCGACCGGCGGCAAGTATGATGGTGTGCTCGGCGTGCTCGGCGGGCTGGAGGTCGTGCGCTCGCTCAACGATCTCGGCATCAAGACAAAGCATCCGATCGTCGTCACCAACTGGACCAATGAGGAAGGCGCGCGCTTTGCGCCGGCAATGATGGCGTCCGGCGTGTTCGCCGGCGTGCTCGATCAGGCCGACGTCTATTCGCATGTCGACAAGGACGGCAAGAAATTTGGCGAGGAGCTCGAACGGATCGGCTGGAAGGGCACCGAAAAGGTCGGCGAACGCAAGATCCACGCCTTTTTCGAGCTGCATATCGAGCAGGGCCCGATCCTCGAGGACGAGGGCATCGACATCGGTGTCGTCACCCATGGGCAAGGGTTGAAATGGCTGCAGGTGACGCTGACCGGCAAGGAGGCGCATACCGGCTCGACGCCGATGCCCAAGCGGCGCAATGCCGGGCTCGGCATGGCGCGGGTGATCGAGTTGGTGCACGAGATCGCCATGGACTATCAGCCCGACGCCGTCGGCGCGGTCGGCCATATGGAGGTCTATCCGAACTCGCGTAACATCATTGCCGGGCGCACCGTCTTCACCATCGACATCCGCTCGCCGGAAAAGGAGGTGCTGGACGCCATGGACGGCCGCATCCGGGAAGGCATCGACACGATCTGCGACGCGCTCGACATCAAATATCAAATCGAGCAGGTCGGCCATTTCGATCCGGTCACTTTCGACGCGGGCTGCGTCAAGGCTGTGCGGGATGCGGCGGAGCGCCTGGGGTATACGCATCGCAATATCGTCTCGGGCGCCGGCCATGACGCTTGCTGGATCAACCGCGTCGCACCCACCGCAATGGTGATGTGCCCCTGCGTCGACGGTCTCAGCCACAACGAGGCAGAGGAAATCACCAAGGAATGGGCAGCGGCCGGCGCCGACGTGCTGTTCCATGCGGTGGTGGACACGGCGGGGATTGTGGGGTGAGATGTTGGCGCCGTACCCCCACCCCTAACCACTCCCCACAAGGGGGAGGGAGACTTCCGTTGGCACTGACCTCGGCAAATTGCCTGCCTTTCGGCGCCAAAAGGGGAAGTAAGGGCATGCGGCAGCGTTCCCTCCCCCTTGTGGGGAGGGTTAGGGTGGGGGTCCATCTTCGTAAGAATCCAAATGCGATTGCCCTGCCACAAGGGGGAGGGGGACTAGCAATGCCGACGTCTTTTTCTATGGCGAAAGCTTTGATGGGTTCAGCTGTGACAGCGCGGCACCAAGCCTCCCTCCCCTTTGTGGGGAGGAATTGAGGGTGGGGGTACTCGTCTTGGCACCGACCGCGATCGATCCAGCCGCCATCAAACGTGCAAGAATGTTGCGCCGGAACATGACAGAGGGCGAGCGTAAGCTCTGGTCCGAGCTGAAGGAGTTCCGTCGCCTCTACGGGTTACATGCAAGGAAGCAGGCGCCGATTGGGCCTTATATTGCGGACTTCGTTCTGCACGAGAAGAACCTCGTCATCGAGGTGGATGGAGAGCATCACTTTATGCCGGAGCAAATGGAGAAGGACCGCATACGTGATGCATGGTTTGGCCGACAGGGCTATCGTGTGCTCAGGTTTTCGACTGGAGACTTGGCA
The DNA here is from genome assembly GCF_040321335.1 of Mesorhizobium sp. M0437. Lineage (NCBI taxonomy): Bacteria > Pseudomonadati > Pseudomonadota > Alphaproteobacteria > Hyphomicrobiales > Phyllobacteriaceae > Mesorhizobium > Mesorhizobium sp. M0437. Next base: position 19,923 of record NZ_JAMYRK010000072.1, on the reverse strand, counting down.
AATTCCTTCGATGGTTGCGTCGAGGAGATATTGCGGGAAGTTGGAGTCATGTAGAGGCCGTTCAGGGTTCCTCGACGCTGAACCGACCTGATCAAGCAAGGCGCTCACAAGAAGCGCGAAGAGAATAAGGGAACAAGAAAATGTCCAAAGTCATCAAGAATGGCACCATCGTCACCGCCGACCGGACGTGGAAGGCCGATGTGCTGTTCAAGCACGGCAAGATCATCGGCATCGGCTCGGATTTGCATGGCGACCATGAGTTCGACGCCAGCGGCTGCTATGTGATGCCGGGCGGCATCGACCCGCATACCCATCTCGAAATGCCGTTCATGGGCACCTATTCGGCCGACGACTTCGAATCCGGTACCCGCGCGGCCCTTGCCGGCGGCACGACCATGGTCGTCGATTTCTGCCTGCCGGCGCCGCAGCAATCACTGCTCGAGGCCCTGCAGATGTGGGACAACAAGACCTCGAAGGCGTCCTGCGACTATTCCTTCCACATGGCGATCACCTGGTGGGGCAAGCAGGTGTTCGACGAGATGGCCACCGTCGTCGACAGGGGCATTACCTCGTTCAAGCATTTCATGGCCTACAAGGGCGCGCTGATGGTCGATGACGACGAGCTCTATTCGTCGTTCCAGCGCTGTGCCGATCTTGGCGCGCTGCCGCTGGTCCATGCCGAGAATGGCGACGTGGTCGCGGCGCTGTCGCAGAAGCTGCTGGCGGCGGGCAACAGCGGCCCGGAGGGGCACGCCTATTCGCGCCCGCCTGAAGTCGAAGGCGAGGCGACCAACCGCGCCATCATGATCGCCGACATGGCCGGCGTGCCGCTCTACGTCGTGCATGTCTCCTGCGAGCAGGCGCACGAAGCCATCCGCCGGGCGCGCCAGAAAGGCATGCGGGTATTCGGCGAGCCGCTGATCCAGCACCTGACGCTGGACGAGAGCGAATATTTCAACAAGGACTGGGACCATGCGGCGCGCCGGGTGATGAGCCCGCCCTTCCGCAACAAACTGCACCAGGATTCGCTGTGGGCCGGCCTGCAGGCCGGGTCGCTGCAAGTGGTGGCGACCGACCATTGTGCCTTCACCACCAAACAGAAGCGCAACGGCGTCGGCGACTTCACCAAGATCCCGAACGGCACGGGCGGGCTCGAGGATCGTTTGCCGGTGCTGTGGACGACCGGCGTCAACACCGGCCGGCTGACGATGAACGAGTTCGTCGCGGTGACCTCGACCAACATCGCCAAGATCCTCAACATGTATCCGAAGAAGGGCGCCATCGTCGAAGGCGCGGACGCCGACATCATCGTCTGGGACCCGAAGCGCAAGAAGAAGATCACGGCCAAGAAGCAGCAGTCGGTGATCGACTACAATGTCTTCGAAGGTTTTGAGGTAACCGGCCTGCCGCGCTTCGTCTTCTCGCGCGGCGAACTGTCGATCGAGGAAAACGAGGTCAAGGCGAAGCCCGGCCATGGCGAGTTCGTCGCTCGCGAGCCGAACGCGGCGGTCAACCGGGCGCTGTCGACGTGGAAGGAAATTTCCGCGCCGCGCAAGGTGGAACGGACGGGCATTCCGGCGACGGGCGTTTGAGCTTGGCGAGCCACGGAGCGATTATCTCAATGGCCGCAGTGATCCTTGGCGCCGGGCCGGCGGCGGCTGACGTCCTTGCCGGCTCCTTTGGCAATGAGGTCGGTTGCGCTGGTGTACGGCTCGGTTATCAGGACAGCGACGATTATGTCGTGCTGACCGCCGACGGCGTCGAAACCTATGGCAGCGGCTGCCAGTTCGCACAGCGACTGACGACGGCGCCTGGCACCCTGTTGTTGAGCTCCACCTGTTTCGCCGAGGGCGAGAAGGGCACGACCACGGATGTCGTCAAGGTCATCAACAGAGGAGGGGACGGTTTCTTCGTGACCATTCCCGGCCTTGAGGAGATCGGGCCGCTGAAATCATGTTCGTGACGGTGCCGATGACGACCGCCGCCTCGATGCCGGCGTCAGGCGACCAACCCATCCAGTTCCGGCAGCAGGACGACGCTTTCCTGTTCGTTGGGATCGGTTCGGGCAATGACCGCCGAGGCGGGGCCGTCGCTCAGATTGGCCGGCAGATGCGGCACGCCGGGGGGAATATAGAAAAGATCGCCGGCCTTGACCACGATATGCTGTTCGAGCCGGTCGCCATACCAGGTATGGACTTCGCCGGAGAGCACATAGATCGCGGTTTCATGGTTTTCGTGCATATGCGCCTTGGCGCGGGCACCCGGCGGCATGGTCAGCAGATGCATGCAGATGCCGGACGAGCCGACTGTTTCGGCGGCGATACCGGCGAAATAACTCAGGCCCTGCTTGCCTTCATAAGAGCTTTCAGGGCGGATAAGATGGCAAGTCGGTTTGGGCGACATCGGGGCAACTCCGGGCGTCTATCTGATGGGACAAGGGCGCGTGGAACTGGGGCGCATAGAACTGGGGCGAGTAGGACTGGGCGAGTGGAAAGCAACATCTGGGTAAAATCAATGGGATTCCGGCCGGCGCCGCAGTGGCCGGAAGCGACAGGCTACGGCCGATGACGGGAGTATCCCCAGCCGTTGTTTCGGCAAGCAAGCTTGGCCTGACCTTCCAGACCAATGATGGTCCGGTACAGGCGCTGTCGAATGTCGACCTGACGATCGGCAAGGGGGAATTCGTGTCCTTCATCGGGCCCTCCGGCTGCGGCAAGACGACCTTGCTGCGCGTCATCGCCGATCTGGAGAAGCCGACATCGGGAGCCATCTCCGTCAACGGCATGACGCCCGAGCAGGCGCGCCAGAGCCGCGCCTATGGCTATGTCTTCCAGGCGGCCGCACTTTATCCGTGGCGCACCATCCAGCGCAATGTGGCACTGCCGCTGGAGATCATGGGCCTGTCCAGAGCGGAGCAGGCGGCGCGCATCAAGCGAACCCTCGACCTTGTCAATCTCAGCGGCTTCGAGAAGAAATACCCCTGGCAGCTTTCGGGCGGCATGCAGCAGCGCGCCTCGATCGCGCGGGCGCTCGCCTTCGACGCCGACCTTTTGTTGATGGACGAGCCGTTCGGCGCGCTGGACGAGATCGTGCGCGATCACCTCAACGAACAGCTGCTGGAGCTTTGGGAGCGCACCAACAAGACTATCTGCTTCGTCACCCATTCGATCCCCGAGGCGGTCTATCTGTCGACGCGCATCATCGTCATGTCGCCGCGCCCGGGGCGTGTCAGCGACGTCATAGAATCGACGCTGCCGAAAAAGCGACCGCTCGATATCCGCGAGACGCCGGAGTTCCTGGCCATCGCGGCACGCGTGCGCGACGGGCTGAGGGCAGGGCACAGCTATGATGATTGAGCGGGATGAACTCCCTCCTCTCCCCGTTGGGGCTAGCGGGGCCGCCCATGCCTTCGTCATCCTAGGGCGGAGCAGCCGCGAAGCGGCCTGCGCAGACCCTAGGATCCATGCCGTGACATTAGCCGAAAGGCGCAAGCGGTTCAGAATATTCGCCGGCCAGAGCGGTGTGGAGGGAGCCATTTTCAGCACCGTTGCGGAGCGGGGAGGTTACGGCATGGATCCTAGGGTCTGCGCCGCGTCGCTGCGCTCCTTGCTTCGCCCTAGGATGACGAAAGCGTGGTGGGGCGCTCCCGATACGCACGCCGCTTCGCGGCGGTTCCGCCCTAGGATGACAAAAGCGCGGTCACCCTCACCCGGCCTCCGCTTCGCTCCAGTCACCCTCTCCCCGTTGGGGAGAGGAGGGCGCTTACCCGGCGAGGCCTGCTAGATGGACTCGTTTCGCGACAAGATCGTTCCGGTGACCTCGATCCTCCTGGGCGTTGTCGTCGTCTGGTACGTCATGGCCGTCATCCTCAACACGCCGTTCCAGCGCGATCTCGACCGCCGCGCCAATCAGACACCGGGTATTGTGGAATTCATCGGCAAGACGCTGGTACAGCCGAAGCCGACGCTGCCGGCGCCGCATCAGGTGGCGGTGAATTTTTTCGAAAACACCTTTCTGCGCAGCATCACCTCGAACCGCAGCCTTGTCTACAATGCGTGGGTGACGCTGTCGTCGACGCTGCTCGGCTTTGCTTTCGGCACGGCGCTCGGCATCGTCATCGCCGTCGGCATCGTGCATGTGGCGACGCTCGACCGCAGTCTGATGCCGTGGATCATCGCCTCGCAGACCATTCCGATCCTGGCGGTGGCGCCGATGATCATCGTCGTGCTGGCGGCGATCGGCATCACCGGGCTTATCCCGAAGGCGCTGATCTCGACCTATCTGTCGTTCTTTCCGGTGGCAGTCGGCATGGTGAAGGGACTGCGCTCGCCCGAGCTTACCCATCTCGACCTGATGCACACCTATAATGCCAGTGCCTCGCAGACCTTCTGGAAATTGCGGGTGCCGGCTTCGGTGCCGTTCCTGTTTACCTCGATGAAGGTGGCGGTGGCCGCCAGCCTGGTCGGCGCCATCGTCGGCGAGTTGCCGCCCGGCGCCGGCGCCGGCATCGGCGCCAAATTGCTCGCCGGCGCCTACTACAGCCAGACCATCGACATCTGGTCGGCTCTGGTTGCCGGGTCGGTGGTCGCGGCGCTGCTGGTGATGGTCGTCGGCATCGCCGGGCGCCTTGTCGACCGCGCCATGGGCGGGAGGCCGGCATGAGCTCCATCCTGAACCTTTCCTCAATCACGCCTCGATCCTGGCAGGGGTATGCAGCGCTTGTCCTGCTTGCCGGCGCGCTGCTTCTTTGGCCGCTCGTCAGCGCTACGCCCGGTTACGGCATGGCAACTGCGGTTTTGATTTTCATTTTGCTGCTCGTGGCAATCGAGGCCGACAACTTTCCACCGATGATCGGGGTGGTGTTGCTGTTCCTTGGCGCGAATGGCGCAGCGTGGATGCTGCTCGCCGGCATAACCGGCAATGAGGGCAGCGCTCGCGCATCCTTCTATCTGCTGCTCGTCGCGGCGTGGTTTTTGGCCTGGCGCTGCGTAACGGTCTTGTCGTCGTTTCGCCCGACGTCGCGCTGGGCGTCAACCGCCCTGCGCCTGATCATTCCGGCCATCTTCGGCGCCTGGATCCTGATCATCTGGGAGGCGGTGACGCGTGGTGCCGGCATTCCCTTCATCCTGTTGCCGCCGCCAAGCGCCATCGGTGCACGCATCGTCGGCTCGCTGCCGGTGCTGGGGGCCGATATCAGGCAGACCATCTTCAAGGCGGTTATCTTCGGCTATGTGGTGGGGAGCAGCGCCGGCTTCCTTGTTGCCATCGCCGCCGACCGCGTGCCGTTCCTGCGGCGCGGGCTCTTGCCGATCGGCAATATGGTGTCGGCGCTGCCGATCATCGGCGTCGCGCCGATCATGGTCATGTGGTTCGGCTTCGACTGGCAGTCGAAGGCAGCGGTGGTCATCATCATGACCTTCTTCCCGATGCTGGTGAACACCGTCGCCGGGCTTGCCGCCTCCGGCCATATGGAGCGCGACCTGATGCGCACCTATGCCTCGAGCTACTGGCAGACGCTGTTCAAGCTGCGGCTGCCGGCGGCGGCACCCTTCATCTTCAATGCGTTGAAGATCAATTCGACGCTGGCGCTGATCGGCGCCATCGTCGCCGAGTTCTTCGGCACGCCGGTGGTCGGCATGGGATTCCGCATTTCGACGGAAGTCGGGCGGATGAACATCGACATGGTGTGGGCGGAAATCGCAGTTGCAGCACTTGCGGGTTCGGTCTTTTATGGCGTGGTCGCTCTTTTCGAGAGAGCAGTCACGTTTTGGCATCCCTCTGTCCGTGGTGGATAGGGGCGGTGGGTTTAGGGCGCTAACTTCAGAGGGTAAAAACATGAAAAGACTTGTTGTTTCGATGCTGGCCGGCGCGATGTCGCTTGCCGCGTTCCAGGCGATGGCCGCGGACAAGGTGACGCTGCAGCTGAAATGGGTCACCCAGGCACAGTTCGCCGGCTATTATGTCGCCAAGGCCAAGGGCTTCTATGAAGCCGAGGGCCTCGACGTCGACATCAAGCCCGGCGGCCCGGACATTGCGCCCGAGCAGGTCATCGCCGGCGGCGGCGCCGACGTCATCGTCGATTGGATGGGCGGTGCGCTGGCTGCGCGCGAGAAGGGCGTGCCGCTGGTCAACATCGCCCAGCCATTCAAGAAGGCCGGCATGGAGCTGGTCTGCCCGAAGGACGGGCCGGTCAAGACGGAAGCCGACTTCAAGGGCCACACGCTCGGCGTCTGGTTCTTCGGCAACGAGTATCCGTTCTATGCCTGGATGAACAAGCTTGGCCTCAAGACCGATGGCGGGCCGGACGGCGTCACCGTGCTCAAGCAGAGCTTTGACGTGCAGCCGCTGATCCAGAAGCAGGCGGATTGCATTTCGGTCATGACCTATAACGAGTACTGGCAGCTCATCGACGCCGGCTATAAGCCGGAAGAGCTGACCGTCTTCAACTATTCCGCCATGGGCAACGATCTGCTCGAAGACGGGCTCTATGCCCTGGAGGACAAGCTCAAGGATCCGGCCTTCGAGGACAAGATGGTGCGTTTCGTGCGCGCTTCGATGAAGGGTTGGAAATACGCCGTCGACCATTCCGACGAAGCGGCCGGCATCGTCATGGACAATGGAGGCCAGGACGAGAATCACCAGAAGCGCATGATGGGCGAAGTCGCCAAGCTGATCGACAATGCCGATGGCAAGCTCGATCCGGCGACCTACGAGCGCACCGCCAAGGCGCTGCTCGACCAGAAGATCATCAGCAAGGAGCCTACCGGCGCCTACACGACGGCGATCACCGACAAGGCCATCAAATAGGGCTGTCAAACTGGCTTGTAGCGGAAAAGGGGCGGGCGACCGCCCCTTTTTAGTGGGAGGTAAAATAAACGTTACCGGCGGAAACATCCGCTCGCAAAATCGTTGTGCCGGTGCATCCGCCTCAAGGGTGTCACAACGGAGGTTTCCATGCGCATCCAGTCCTTCACGCCGATGCTTTCGGCGCTGGCCATTTCTGCAGCCATCTTCTCTGCTTCACCGGCCTTGGCCGAAACCATAAGGATGACGGCGGCGCTCGATGGTGCTCAGCAGAACCCGCCCGTCACCACGAAGGGCAAGGGCACCGCCACGCTCAGGTTCAACACCGCCACCAAGAAACTCAGCTGGACCGTGAGATATTCCGGCCTCAGCGGGCCGGCGAAGGCCGCACACATTCACGGCCCGGCGGCAAAGGGTCAAAACGCCGATCCGGTGGTGCCGTTCGAAGGCAAGCTGAAGAGCCCGATCAAGGGTTCGGCGACATTGACCGATGCCCAGGCCACCGATCTTGAGGCTGGCAAATATTACGTCAACATCCACACCGCGGCCCATGCGGACGGCGAGATCCGCGGCCAGATCGAGAAGGCCAAATAGGCAGATCACGACGACAAAACAGGGCAATCATCCTGTTTTGTCAGGCCTTGTCGCGAATCTGGGACATCGTGCGGGTCGGCGTGATGGCTTCAGGGTCGAGCCGGATCTCTACGATCGACGGCTTGCCGCTGGCCCGCGCTCGCTCGAAGGCCGCCTCGAAGTCGGCGGTCTTTTCCACCGTCTCGCCATGGCCGCCATAGGCACGGGCCAAAGCAGCAAAGTCGGGATTCTTCAAGTCCGTGGCGACGACACGGCCGGGATATTCGCGCTCCTGATGCATGCGGATGGTGCCGTAGATGCCATTGTTGACGACGATGACGATGATCGGCAGCCCGTATTGCACGGCGGTGGCGAATTCCTGGCCGTTCATCAGGAAACAGCCGTCGCCGGCGAACGCGATCACGTCGCGGTCGGGGAAAAGCTGCTTGGCGGCGACCGCCGCCGGCGTGCCGTAGCCCATCGAGCCGGATGTGGGTGCTGCCTGCGTGCCGAAACGCCGGAAGCGATGGTAGCGATGCACCCAGGTGGCGTAGTTGCCGGCGCCGTTGGTGAGGATGGCGTCGTCCGGCAGCATCGTTTCGAGATAATTCATGATCGGCCCCATCTGGACGGCGCCGGGGCCGCTCTCCGGAGGCGTCGACCAGTCGAGATAGGCGGCGTGCAGCTTCGCTGCCTCAGCCGCCCAGACCGGCGTTGCGGTCGGCTTGCGTCCGGCAAAGGCTTCGACGAAAGCGGCAGGCGAGGCATTGATCGCCAGCGCCGGCCGGTAGACGCGGCCGAGTTCGCCGGCGTCGGCATGGATATGGACCAGCGTCTGGTCGGGGTAGGGACTCTTCAGCAGCGTGTAGTCGGATGACGGCATCTCGCCCATACGGCCGCCGATCAGCAGCACGAGGTCGGCCTGCTTGATGGCGGTTGCTACCTTGGGATTGATGCCGATGCCGACATCGCCGGCATAGTTCGGGTGGAGATGGTCGAACAGCATCTGGCGGCGGAAGGAGCAGCCGACCGGCAGCGACCAGGCTTCGGCTATCGTCCGCATCCGTGCAACGGCCTGCGCGTCCCAGCGCGTACCGCCGAGGATGACGAAGGGCCGCTTTGCCTGGTTGAGCAACAGTTCCAGTGCGTCGAGCTCGACTTCGCCAGGCCGCGTCTCAACAGGGGTATAATGCCGGGCGTCCGGTGCCTCCGCGAGGCTGGTCAGCATGTCTTCGGGCAGCGAGATGACGACCGGGCCCGGGCGACCGGACGTCGCCACCGCAAAGGCGCGTGTGACGAATTCGGGTATGCGTGCGGCGTCGTCGATCTCGACCACCCATTTGGCGATATCGCCGAAGAATCTGACGTAGTCGACCTCCTGGAAGGCCTCGCGCCCCTTGGCGTGGCTGGCGACCTGGCCGATGAACAGGATGAGGGGGACTGAATCCTGCATCGCGATGTGGATGCCGGCCGAGGCATTGGTGGCGCCTGGGCCGCGGGTGACGAAGCAGATGCCGGGCCTGCCGGTCAGGCGGCCATGGCAGTCGGCCATCATTGCGGCACCGCCCTCCTGGCGGCAGACGATTGTGCGGATCGGTGAATCATGCAGCGCGTCGAGCACCGCCAGATAGGATTCGCCGGGTACGCAATAGATACGGTCCGTTCCGTTGGCTTCGAGCGCATCGACGATGAGTTGTCCGCCGGTCTTCATTTTCCTGACCTCTCCAGTTCGGCAAGGATTTCTTCGGTGTGTTCGCCGAGACGCGGTGACGGACGTTCATAGACCAGCGGCGTGCCGGACATGACCATCGGCGCCCGCACCGAGGGCAAGAGATTGCCATGGCCGTCATCGAGGTCGAGCCGCATGCCGCGCGCGATGGTCTGCGGGTCGGCAAACATCTGGCCGATGTTGTTGATCGGGCTGGCCGGCACTCCGGCAGTCTCAAGTCTGGCCAGCAACGGGTCGCGATCGAAGGCTTTCAGCGCCTCGATCATATGCTCGCGCAGCTTTGCCCGGTTGGCGACGCGGGCGGGATTGGTGGCGAAGTCAGGGTTCGACGCCAGCTCGTCGAGGCCGACGGCAGCGCAGAACTTTGCGAACTGGCCATCATTGCCGACCGCCAGGATGATGTGGCCATTTTTCACCGGCACCACTTCGTAGGGCGCGATGTTCATATGCGCATTGCCCATCTGCACCGGCGACTGTCCGGAGACGAGATAGTTGAGGTTCTGGTTGCCGAGCGTCGAGATCTGGGTGTCGTAGAGCGCCATGTCGATATGCTGGCCTTCGCCGGTCTTCTCGGCATGGCGAAGCGCCGCCTGGATGGCGATGACCGAATAAAGCCCGGTGAAAACATCTGAAATGGCGACGCCCGCCTTTTGCGGTTCGCGGCCGGCTTCGCCGGTGATCGACATCATGCCGGCCATGCCCTGGATGATGAAATCATAGCCGGCACGCGGGGCGTACGGTCCCGACTGGCCAAAACCGGTGATCGAGCAATAGATCAGCCGCGGGTTTATTTTCTTCAGACTGTCATAGTCGAGACCGTATTTCTTCAGTCCGCCGACCTTGAAGTTTTCGATCAGCACGTCCGATGTCGCGACCAGCCGGCGCACCGTCTCGGCACCCTCGGGCGTCGAGAAGTCGATGGCGATGGAGCGCTTGCCGCGGTTGCAGGAATGGTAATAAGCGGCCGAAAGGTTCTCGCCGTCATGGCCGATGACGAAGGGCGGTCCCCATTTGCGGGTGTGGTCGCCGCCGTCCGGGCTCTCGACCTTGATCACGTCGGCGCCGAGGTCGGCAAGCAGCTGTCCGGCCCATGGCCCGGCGAGGATGCGTGCGAGTTCGATGACGCGGATGCCTTTGAGCGGAGGCTCAGTCATGGATCACCGTGGTTGATCGAAAGCGCAGCCTCTATCAATCCCGCGCGCCGCTGTCACGGCCCTTGCAATGGGCCAGTATCACTGTGCCCTCAGCACGTGGTCGGACCAGGCGGCAAAATCCTCCATGATGATGTCTCGGTTGACCTCGTTCAGGCTTTCGTGGCGGGTTTTGGCGTAAACCTTTGAAACGAGATTCGAAAAACCCATCATGTGCATCCGGCCGGCAAGATGCCTGACCGCCTTGCCGCCGTCCGAGGCCGGATCTTGCTCGCCTCCGACCAGATTGACGAACAGGTCGCGCCGCACGCCGGAAAAATTGCGGTCGCTGCCGCAATGCAGCGTCATCATGACGATGTCCTGCCACATCGACACCGATGCGTCCCAGCCGCAAAGCGGGTCGGCGATGTATTTCTCGACTTCAACGGCATCGCGCGACAGCCAGTCGAACGGCGTCCGGTGATTGGGCACCGCCTTGCCCCAGGCCCGGAACGTCAGCCGGGGCAGCAGGCGCGACGGCACGTCTGAGCCAAGCCGGAACTTTTCCCAACCAAGCATGGCCAGCGCGATTTGGCCGAGCAGTCCGGCCGAGAAATTGCCGTTCCAGATCGCGGCGGCATGGATGCGCGCCGAGTGGCGGAGGACAAAGTTCAGCGCGACCGACGCGCCCAAGGAGTGACCGAAGACGATGACCGGCAGGCCCGGCTGTTCCCTGGCGATGAGATCATGGACGGCGGCGACATCGGCGATGATCTTGGCACCGCCATCCGCATCGGCGAACCTGCCAGGTGGCGCGTCGGGCGCCTTGGTGGCGCCGTGGCCACGGTGGTCGTGCGCGTAGACCTGGTAGCCGCGCTCGCCAAGGAAATCGGCGAAACGGGCATAGCGCGCCGCGTGCTCGGCCAACCCGTGATTGACCTGGACAATGGCGCGCGGTTGGCCGATGGCGTGTTTCACATAAAGGTTGAGCTCGGCGCCGGTCGGCGATGCCAGCATCCTCTGCTTGTCAAATGGCATGTCTCGCTCCCGTCGGCGACTGTTGGGCGACGCAGCGATCGACGTCAAGGGACGTAGGGTACCCATTCGACGGTAGTTGACAGCATGCTGTCAATGTGATTACATGACAGCATGCTGTCAAATGGTCAGCGGCAGATTGGGGGTAAGACTATGAAAACCACCGGGGCCATTTCGCGGCGTGCAATCTTGCTGGCGGGCTTCGCCTTCACGACGGCCACTCTGTTGTCAGGGATTGCTGCGTTCAGTCAGGAAACCAGGGAGATGACCATGATGACGTCCACTGTTCCAGGCCCGCAAGGCCAGCTTGCCACTTATAGGATCAACGCCGGCAATGGCCTGCCGATCATGTTCCTGCATGGAGATTGCAGCCGCGCTTCCCACTGGGACCGGGTGATGCAGCTCTCCGTCGAAGGCCGCGAGGCGGTAGCCTTCGATTTTCGCGGTCATGGCGCCTCCGCGCCGGCGCAGGACGGTGACTATGGTTATGACGGTCGTGCAATGGATGTCGGTGCCGTGGCCGACGCGTTTGGCCTGAAGCGGTTTCTCATTGTCGCGCACAGCGGCGGCGGTGGCGTGGCGCTCGCTTATGCCGCCAGCCATGCCGACCGGGTCGCCGGTGTCTTGCTCGTCGACCCGGCGACCGATCCTCGTGCGCTGCCGCAGGCGATTCGTGACGGCTTTGTCCGCGATCTGGCCGGTCCGCAAGGCCGTGATGTCCTGAACGCCTATTACACGTCGATTGCCGGCCCTAACGCGGTTGTTCGCCAGCGTGTTCTGGCCGATGCGGCAGTGGTCGATCCGGCGGCGAGGGCAGGTGTCGGCAAGGCACTGGCCGAATGGAACCCGGAGCCGGCACTCGATGCGTATCGCGGGCCTATGTTCGTATTGGCTACCGAGGCCAGTGACACTCCAGCCGCGCTCTACCGGCTGCGCACGGACATTCCGCGCCAGATCGTGGCGGGCAGCGGCCATTGGGTGATGCTTGACAAGCCCGAGGTCGTAGCCGAAGCCGTTAATAATTTCGTCGCGACCATCGAGGCCGGCCAGAAATGACGACCAGGACCGAAGCGGCAAATGTGCTCACCGAACTGGTGCTTGCCGTGTTCAGGATGAACGGCAGTTTTCTGGATGCGGCCGACCGGCTGGCCGCTCCAACCGGGCTGACGGCAGCGCGCTGGCAGGTTTTGGGTGCAGTTTTGAAGGAGCCGAAATCTGTGGCCGACATCGCCCGCGACATGGGTCTCGCCCGTCAGAGTGTACAGCGGCTGGCCGACATACTGGCTGCGGAGGGGCTTGCCGCCTACGCCGACAACCCGGCGCATCGCCGCGCCAAGCTGTTGTCGATAACCGATGCCGGCCGGGCAGCGGTCAAGAATATCGGCACACGCCAGCATGTTTGGGCGAACCGCGTTTCGGAGGGTATGGACGCCGACGTGCTGAAAGCCTCGCTTGATCTGCTGCGCACCCTGACGGAACGGGTGGAGGCGGGCGGATCCTGATCGACCACGCGCGAGCCGTCTCAATGCGCTGGCGATTGTTTTTACGGCCGGCGAAAGAAATCGTAATTCTGACATGTCGCAAGTTTCTAGCTTGCGGCGTGAATCACGAGGAGTGCCGGAATGCGGATTTGGGCGATATGGCGGGCGGTGTTTCTTGCGTTTGCTGGCGCAAGCGCGGCGCGGGCCGATGTGAAGATGACCGGTTCTTTCGTCGCCGATGCCGCCTGTCCGGCAACGCAGGCGATCAAGAGCGGCAAGAATCCCGGCAATGTCTCGACCGCGGCTGGTCAGAATTATGATCTGCTGGCCGGCAACAAGGACGCGCCCACGCACTACCTCATTCGCGTGCCGGGCGCCGATCCGGAGCGCCGCTGGGTCAAGATCAGCTGCGGTCATGTTTCGGGCGGCAGCGCGTCGACGATGCCGGCTGCACCGGCGCCTGCCGAGCCGAACAAGCCATCGGCGTCCGGAAAGCCGGAATATGTCTTCGCGCTGAGCTGGCAGCCGGCTTTTTGTGAGACCAAATCCAGCAAGGCCGAATGCCGTGCGCAGACCGCCGCCGGTTTCGATGCGACCCACTTCACCTTGCATGGATTGTGGCCGCAGCCGAACGGAAATTTCTATTGCCAGGTCGCGGCAAGCGACAAGGCGAACGACGATCCGGCACACTGGCGGGATTTGCCGTCGGTCACCCTTGACCCGAAAACGCGAGCGGAACTCGACCAGGTGATGCCGGGCACCGCGTCCGCCCTCGAAAGGCATGAGTGGATCAAGCACGGCACCTGCTACGGCAAGAGCCAGCAGGAGTATTTCGCCGACGCCTTGAACCTGATGCGCGCGATGAATGCGTCGCCGGTGCGCGATCTCTTCATCAAGAACGTCGGCAAGCAACTGACATCCGATCAGATCCGCAGCACCTTCGACAGTGCCTTCGGCAAAGGCGCGGGCGACCGGGTCCGCGTGTCCTGCGTGGTCGATCCTTCGAACGGCAGGCGGCTGATCGGCGAACTGACGCTCGGCCTGACCGGCCCGATCGCTTCGAACGCTTCGCTCGGTGCCCTGCTGCTTGCCTCGGCGCCGACAGCCAAGGCCGGCTGCCCGAAGGGCGCGGTCGATGCCGTCGGGTTCCAGTAAACAGGCCGTACGCGACTGTCGCTTTGCGCCGGGGATGGTATGATCCCGGGGTTATCATTCGCAGGGGGTGGCGATGAGTGGTATGACGGGCGGCGCGCTGGCGCGGCTGGCGTTCTGGGCCAAGGGCATGACGGCGATCCGCGACGGCCATATGGAGTGGCCGGGCTTTTCCTACACCGAGGTGGAGTGGGCGCGCATGACCACGCTCGCCAAACCCGTCGGCAGCGGCACCTACCAATTGTTTACGCTGGTCAACGCGGCGATCTTCATCGCCATCGCCGCGCTCGGGATGTTCTGTGTCTTCCTGCCGCTGGCGGCGCTGCTGTTCCCGGTACCGGCCGAAACCAGTGCGCTCAAGTTTTCGCTGCTCCTGGCGGCATGCGCCTTCCTGATCATCGGCATCGGCCTGCCGATTTCGCTGCGTCTTTCGACCACGCTGGTGGCGCCGAAGGCAATGCGGGCCGCGCTTGTCGCCGTGCCCGGCGACCAGGCGCTTGCGGCAAAAGTGTCATGGCAGATCAACCGGATCACGCTCGTGCTCTGCGGCCTGCTGGTGCCGGGCATTCTTCTGTTCATTGCCTACGATGTCGAAGCCGGCCCGATTATTACCGCGTTGAAATGGCTGGCGATCGCGCTGATGGCGGTTTCGGTTGCGATCGGCGGATGGCAGCGGCGCAAACAATCCTGATTGAGCCAATCGCAGGCCTGGGCAGCGTTACGCGCCGGCGCTGCGCTCCGGCCTGGTCCATGTGTTGCGGGCGTCTGCTTCGTTGCCGCCCGGTTCGCCGACAACGCGATCGCGTCCCGTGGATTTGGCCTTGTAGAGACGCTGGTCGGCCAGCGCAAAGAGATCGGCAAGGCAACGGGTCGTCTCGCTGACCGTCGAGATGCCGGCGCTGACGGTAATGTCGAACCGGCTGGTGCTCGCGGACGTCTTGACCGCTTGCCTGACGGTTTCACCCAGCAGCCTGGCGAGCGGCTGCGGACGCCAGCCGAGGATGGCGAATTCCTCACCGCCGATCCTGAACAATTGATCTTCGGTCCCGACAAGTTCGCCAAGCAAAATCGCCAGGGCTTTCAGCACCTTGTCTCCCTCGGCGTGGCCGAAGCGGTCGTTGATCGATTTGAAGTGGTCGACATCGATAATCAGCAGGCTGAGCGGCCTGGCGGTCCGCAGGCTGGCGGCGACGGCGGCCTCGCCATCGCTGTCGAAGCGCCCCCTGTGCAGGAGGCCGGTGAGGCCGTCGCGACCAACATGCTCGACCAGCGCCTCATAGCGCTCGCGATAGGTCAGCGTGTCGAAAATGTCGGAAAGCCCGCGCGGCGCCGGCACCTGCCGCGCCTCGAACCACCTGATATAGGCGACCAGCATGGTGCTGTAGACCAGGGCCGCTGCCATCTTGGCGAACCAGCCGCCGAAGAACACCGCGACCGGCGCACCGGTGACGAAATGCAGCGCCGTGAAAAAGCCTGCCTGGTCGAAGGTGAGCACGCAGGCGACGGAGACCAGGATGCGGGTGAAAAGCGCCTTGCGCAGGTATTTGCCGAGCTTTTCATAGAGCAGAATGATCAGGATGGCGTCGACGAACAGCAGTGTCGTGCCCCACACCATCAGCCAGCCCATCTCATCGATAAAGCCGATGTCGGGAAGCTTGCCGTCGGGCAGCAGTGCGATGTCGTGCAGGCGCAGGATCAGCACGAGCCCGACCATCAGGGCATTGCCGAGCAGCAGGCCGTAAATCGGCTGCCGGACAGTTGCCGCGTCCTCCTTGATGTAGAGCAGGAGAAGCATCACCAGCTTGCCGGAAAACAGCACGGCCGAACCCGGCGATACCATGCCGAACGGCAGCGCGACGTAGAAGACGCTGGCGAGATAGGTTTCCAGGAAATGCATGACGCCAAGGGCGCAAACAAAGACGCCGAGGCCGATGCGGCCCCTGAACCGGAAAAGCGTGACCATGATGCCGAAATAGAGAACCGCTTCGGCAAAAAGCAGGAAACTGTTCAACACGGCCCGATCTCTCTCCCCGAAATCGCGGCTGCCAGCGATTTCCCATCCAACATTGTTTGACGCCGAATGGTTAACCGGAGCTTTCGCCTGGTAGTGGGTCAGTTTGAAATTTGACGGGATGCAATATGCATTTCACATATCGGCCAGGCCTCCTATATGCTGGCCAGAATGCATGAGGAGAAGCCTGTGCCCTGGTATGTTAAATCGACGAATCCTGACGGCTCTGTAAACCCGATCCTATGCGATGAGCACTGGCAGGTGGTCGAGAATTTCAAGGATCAGACTGCCCGTGGCCATCTTCCCATTACCATCGAAGATGCACAGGGCAGGAAAGTGGCCCCAGCATTTTTCGGGATAAGCTAATGGCATCTGGACCTAAAGCCCCCAAACGCCCGCGCGACCCGAACCAGTTGGCAAAGTCGATTGTCGATCTGGCGACTGGCGAGGCTGAAGATAAGAAGCCGCTCGCCAGCGCCCGCAAGGGCGGTCTCAAAGGTGGTGCGTCGCGAGCCAAGGCGCTTACGCCAGAGCAGCGATCCGAAATCGCGCGGGCCGCTGCGTCCGCGCGATGGAAGAAGGGCGCTTAGGCAGCGGCAGCGTCATCCAATTGAGACAACTCCTCCAAGTCCACGTTGAAGTTGAAGTCCATCTGGATAGGCTGAGTTGGGCATAGACGCTCACTGTAGCTGTCCAAGTCGTTCTTCAACTGCCAGCACTGGCCAAGTATCTGGTTGCGGCGATTGGCTGCCGCCATCTCCATAAACGGCTTTTCGGCATTCCAATCGTCCCACTTCATAACCAACTGCCCATTCTCACGCACACGGGCTGCATAGTACTTTCGGACACTTCGCCCCTTCTTATCTTTGACATGCTCCAAACCCATGGCGCGACCGATCTTTTCCGCGCACTGGTTGATCGCCATGCCGCGCGTAAGCTGGTATCTCTCATGGGCAACCGCCCATTCGGCGATCTGCTCTTTCCCGGCGGGCCATGGGTTGCCAGCCGAACGATAGTCTTCAACAATCTTCACCAACTGTTCATTGAACTTGGTCATGGTTTCAGGCTCCGTTCTGACCTGGGATTGATGGAACGGTCCCCCAACCGTCTGTTAGTGCTGTCTGCGCAATTATCTCCCTGACTTTTACAAGGTACTTATGGAAGTGAGTGTATGGAATTTCTTCTCTGTGTTGTAACTGCCCTACAACCAGACCAGGGTGAACGCCAATTCTCTTGGCGAACAAAAGGATTCGTTGCTCAGAATAAAGAGGACGAACGCGAATTATAAAGCTATTCAGTTCCTCTTTTGGAATTAGAAATTCCGCAGCTGCGTCATTCGCTAACATCTCTTCTTTCGGAAGAGCATCCTTCCTCTGCAACGATTCAGTTATCTCGGTATCAATCGTCAACAGGCCATCTTTATTTAAGATGTGTTCAATCTCGTGCCGTAGCACGAACCAGAAATTGTTCACTCTATCGAACCGCAACGACACTGCGATAACGGGCACTCCATCTATCCAAAATGCTGCCCCATCGATCTTTGATCCGGGCAAAAATTCCACGACAACGAACCTAACTCCCGCTGACGCCAGTATTTGCGGCACCTGTCGGATTTCCTCCGGCGCAACTAACAACTCACGAAGCTTGGCAACAGCGGATCGCAGTTTTTGCTCTGAGTATGTGGCGCTGCTTACGCCATGAGCCAAATGATAGGCACGGTATAGCCAAGCCCATTGCAATGGGCTTCGAGCATCATACTGATCAGCCTTCGCTGCATGCGCAAATGTCGGCTTCTCTTCGATGCTCTTGACACCGTAGAAGCGACACACTCGGCTCTCAACTACGTCGAGATTGTCTGAAGGCTCAATCCACTTCCTTTTCACAAGATCCCTGACGGGAAATGACGAATATAATGTTGAGCGGCGGCTGACTCCTTCGTCTGCCGGTTTCGCCTTTGAAAGGCGGTACATATTATCAAGGTTCATCCAGTATAGCGCGTCGTCGTCACCAAATGCCTTGGACAGTTCCAGCGCAGTCTGAGGGGTGATCTGCTTTTTCCCGGCCACCAACTCATTTACGAGCTGTAGAGGCCGTCCCATGATTTCGGCAAGATCGCCCTGCGTCCATCCGCGAGCGATCAGTTCATCACGGATGAACTCGCCGGGCGGGAAAACTTCAGCAGGTACACGGGTTGGCATGTTAAATGTCCTCAGTGATAGTCAACGATTTCAATGACCCTGATTGTTTTGCGCGGATGATCTCCCGCTATTTTTACGATCAGGCGCCATTGGTCATTCAGCCGCATAGAATGCTGACCTTCTCGATCGCCTGATAGCTTTTCGAAACGAAACGAACGTCTCGCGTAGAGCGTCCGTTCGTCCGACGCAGCACGTATGTGCAAGATCGCTCTGCGATACGCGCTAACCAAAGCATCGCCGAACCCACCTGTAAATTTCGGGTCCGTTTCAAGTTGATCCAGGGATTGATCATCGAAGGCCACTTCCATGGACTCAGCATATATAACCCCTTTCACGGGTGCGTCAATCACGTTTTCACCCCAAGGGTGATAATGTTGTTGACAGGCAGTCGCAGTTAAGCATAATGGTCAGTATGAATAAGCTCGACACCGCCACCCGTTCTAAAATCCTTCACCTGCTTGTGGGGGGCCAATCGATCCGCGCAATCACGCGCATCATGGGCATGAGCAAGAACACCGTCGCCAAGCTCCTTTCGGATGCTGGCGCGGTGTGTGCTGAATATCAGGACCAAGCCCTTCGCAACCTGACCAGCAAGCGCATTCAGGTCGATGAAATCTGGTCGTTCACCTACGCCAAGCAGAAGAACGTCGCGACTGCCAAGGCTGCACCGGAAGGCGCTGGCGACACATGGACATGGACGGCCATCGATGCCGACACCAAGCTTGTCATGTCTTGGCTGGTCGGCGGGCGTGACAGCGAATACGCGATGGGCTTCATGGACGATCTTTCGCGCCGCCTCGCCAATCGCGTCCAACTGACCAGCGATGGCCACAGGGCTTATCTAGAGGCTGTCGAAGGTGCCTTCGGCGGCGACATCGACTACGCCATGCTGATCAAGCTCTATGGCACTTCGCCAGACAGCGCCAAGGGCCGCTATAGCCCCGCCGAATGCACTGGTGCGCGCAAAGAACGGATCGAAGGCGACCCGGACATCAAGCATGTTAGCACGTCATTTGCCGAGCGTCAGAACCTGACAATGCGGATGCACATGCGCCGCTTCACGCGCCTGACCAATGGCTTTTCCAAGAAGGTCGAGGCTCACGCCAACGCGGTCGCTCTCCACTTCATGTATTACAATTTTGTCCGCATTCATGCTTCACTGCGCATGACACCGGCGATGGCCGCTGGCGTGACTGGCAAGCTTTGGGAGATCGCGGATATCGTCGCGCTTATCGAGGCAAAGGAAGCCGAGAGGCCGATGGTTCGCGGCCCGTATAAGAAAGGCATGCAGGGTGCAGCGTAACTTTGAATGCCCGGCAACTGCCGAGGCTTGCGAGGATAGTCGCTGTAAGCGCGCAGTCTGCGTCATCGCGAGGGAAGCCAACGACCGCAGGGATGACGTCGCGGCGGCAGAGATGGCTAGGTACAGCAAAGATATCGAGCGCGCGGCTCGTAACTATTGGAAACACAAGGGCATCGCCAGTCCGACCTACGATCAGATGCAGAAGGCGATGAACCATCCTACGATTATCGCTCACGCAATAAAGTTTGCGAAGCCAATTTCAAACTGACCCACTAGCTTTCGCCTGGGCGCCGGCACGAAATGAAGCGGCTAAGCGTTTGCGGGTGCGACCAAATCCGCCTGGAGCGGGTCATCGTTTCACGGAACCGCTGAACCGCTCCATCTTTTTTGTTTTGACGCAATTCCGGACGGAAAACCGTTTCACACTTTTCCTGGAATTGCTTGTCTTATGACTTTCGCTGCCGAATGGGTCAGAAAGGAACGCTGAGAGAGGGTAGCCGCCCTCCC
>NZ_JAMYRK010000071.1:0-27869 GCF_040321335.1 Mesorhizobium sp. M0437 | reverse complement strand
TAATCCGGTTGACGTTCGTTCTGGCCCATCGAGAGGACCAGGACATGAAACGTAGCCGCTTCTCTGAAGAGCAGATCATCGGAATTTTTGAAGGAGCCGCAAGCACGGGGTCAGCGACGCCTCGATTACAACTGGAAGGGCCGCTTCGGCGGGATGGATGTCTCCGAGGCTCGGCGACTGAAGGCTCTGGAGGGAGCATGAGGAACTGTGGGGCGGTTATGCGGCGAGAGCTGTTTCGTCGGTTTTGTTGCAACGGCTGAATAGGGGCACAGAGAGGCCCTGATGCGAGGTCAATCAGGCGGCGAGGATTTCGAACTGCTCGGCCAAGGACGGATTCGGATTGAAGGCGTACCTCGCCTGTCGCTTGCGCATCATGTGAATCATTTCGATGCCGGTCAGGATGGTGGCTGCGGTGGCCGACCACACGCGGCGCTTGCGGCGGCTCGAACCCGGCCGCGCGGATCATCCGCAACTTTGCGGTGGGTGGCGAGCCGGGCTCGCGCCTTTCGGACAGGCTCGCCATGCCGGTGAGCGGCGACACGCTCATCGACGACTGGGCCTGGCGCAAGGGGCAGCGCTATGGAACGATCATCTGCGATCTGGAGCGCAACCGCGTTCTCGATCTGTTGCGCCGGACGAGTTCGCCCGCCACTGCAAGCTCCGGCGCGGCTTCGTAGAGATGGTGCAAGAACCGCCCGGTTGGCTCATCGAGCGATGTCGGGTCTTCGCTCAGGAGAGCCGATCGCCATCTGGCTTTCGCCGAGCCGAACCGTGCGTCGAGCCTTCGGTTGAACCGTCTCAGGAAGCCTCTGGGTGAAGATCCGTCGCGGGCATTGTGGATCGGCGCATGGCCGTCGATTTGAAGCCGAGCATCGGCCGGATACGGCGCTTGATGCGCCGATGGTCCTGTTCGATCCGGTTATTCAGGTATCTACTCTTGCGGATCCGGATCGGCTTCAGCCGGCGCCGGGAGCGGTCCTGCAAGCGATTTGTGGTGTCGCAGGAAACGATCGCCTCCCGATTGGTCTGGCTATCGTCGATGACGACGCGATCCGGTCGGCGATGACGCTCCAGCGCCTTTCTGGGGTCAGGACAAGAGCAGTTCAAAATCTTGCGCTAAGAGCGAACGGCTCCGACGCTGTGCTGATGGGAGGCTCCGCGCCTCCGCCGGTTGCTCAACCCGCGCCAAGAGGCGTAACAGAAACGGCCAAGGCTCTAATCGCCACTGGAGGACAGTTCAGTGGCATGTATGGACGGCCTCCGCGTGGCAAGGGCTTTCTGACATTGATGACAGGTCGGTCGGCTGCAGGCATGTATTCGGCCTTTGAGTGCGGCCTGTTGTGGCGTTGCGCCAGGATGGACATTCTGCTGAATTTTACATGCGGCGCCGTTTCATGGATGCGCGCTTGGGCTCCCCATTTTCTATTGCCCGCCCCGGCTCATGCCGGGCTGGCTTCTTGGCGTTCTGGGAGGATTTGCTCACCATGGTTCATAGTGGCAGCGCAACCGGTGAGCGCCTCACCTGAGGCTACATGGCGGCCGTGGAGATTGCCTCAGAAGCGGCGCCCAATCGGAAACCTTAGCACCTCCGCGTTTTGGCGTGGCTGCTTGAACTCTTCGACGGCAACCGCCTCAATTAGCAGGTCCAAGGCTTCGCGTCCCCTTCGACTCATCGGGTCATCGCCACAAAGGTAGTCATACGCTCGATCTAAATGCACTCGGGCGGCGGAAAAATTGCTTGTCATAGGACCCTCTCTAACCACCCGCATTGCCGTCTACGACGGTGAAGGTCGCGCAATCGCCAATATCGACAGACAAATTTGAATCAAACCGGGGATGATCGGGGGAGTAGCCAGGACGTCACCCACGCTGACTGAACCGGTCGACATCGACGCCGTGGTCTCGGCATTCCTCGCGCGCCTGGAGGCCGAAGTCCCCTGACATGATGCCGCCGTCGAGCCCGCCGACGATCACTCGCTGGCGCATGGTCGGATCATAAATGCCGAGCACCCCGTTCCGACCACCTCTGACCTCCGTCATTCGATGCAGACGCGCGGAACCGGCCCGATTTTGCGGCGTAGAGCCAGAGGCGGCCGCCAGGTCCCAGGCCGGTTGGCTCCAAATCGCGCTAGGTCGTGTGGATCAGGTTTGTCCACACCGTTTAGCTATACGCGGGGGGCGATAATACCACCGAAGAAGAAATGGCGCAGGTATTGGGTATCGATCCGTCGGAGCACCCAATCCCGCCCGCAGCGCGGGTCGCAGCCATCTCGACCGATTGGTGGACTCCTGACTACGGGATGTGAGGAGCTTTTCCAACCTATAGCTAAATGGAAAGAGACCCCTCGATCGCGCCAACCTCGGCCCAACCTACTGGACTCCAGAACGAAAAGAGCGCGCGGGGCTCGAGCGACTTGCGAGGAGAAGGAAATCGCGCCTCGGCATGACTGACTCCGACTGCCTGAGCGCCGGCATCGCCTTTCAGTGCGCCCAAGGGGAGCGTTCCGGTGGCCAGTGCTGCCTTGCTGGAACGGAGCAGGTGGGCTGTTCTAGCAACACGGTTGAGTGCCCGGGGTGCCAACAATGAACAAATGCGCAGGAACGCTCGATCGGGCGCCTTCGGCAGGCCTGAGACCCTAAAACCTGTGCAAGTGCACAGGTAGCGAAGTGCGTGCAGGTTCGAGCACAATGGGCGTCGGCGCAATTTCCATGCCGACCACCAACGGAGATATCTGCGATGACCAGCAACATGCGGCTAATGAAAGCGAGCGAGATTCCCGCCTTCGTCGACAAGGTGATCGAGGCTGGCTGTGATATCTGCGCGATCGGTCACTTAGGCTACTCACTGGGCGATGTTGACGGGAAGGTACCCTGGCGCAAGGTAAAAAGAATCGTGGAAGAGTTTGGCGATCGTGATCACCTGCTACCGGAGATCGTTGCCTATCTTCGCTCGATAGGCCGGTGCATAGAACTCTCGTCGTCGACAAACGAGGGCCGGAGACCGCACAAAACAGGCACTCGAAGACGGAACGCATAAAAGGACGGGTCGGAGACGATTGTCGAATCCGGCTCCTTCACCGATAATGACGAGCTGGACTTCGGGACCGGTATCGACGCCAACGAGCTGTGGTTTGCCCAACAATAACCTCGTCTTCTCGTACCGGGCACCACGGACAAGGGTCGGTCAATGACTGTTCGCCGGGCAATGTCGTCGAAACTATCAAGTCCGGCGACGGCAAGGTGCTTAGCCATTCCGACGTGGCAACTCTGGGTCGCGGCCATGGCTGGTGTCGATCCGGCAACGTCGCACACGGAATTCGGCATCCAACCAAAGATGCGCGGTTTGGCGACGCCTAGAAGGTTGGAACCATCCCTGCCCCAATGCAGCAGTCCTGGTGGCTGATGAAAACAAGTCCACGATGCCCGGTGGTGCGCTTCCACCGCACCACCGGGGTCTTCGCCGGAGCCAAATGCAGAAAAATCCAGGCGCGTGCTGAAACGTCGCGAGGAATTCGATTTGGATTATGTCAGCTGATAAAATGACCCGTTCAATTTCGATCGATCAATCAGCGCCCTTGGGGGGCTGTCGGTCCGTATCGCGCCTGACCGCGGCGCTATGCTGGTGCTCCTACGGCCGCCCTGTTGGCGAGGTCTTTCGGGTCATCACACTGTCACGCTTCGGCTATCCGCCTTCCCCCTCATGCTCAGTCCTAATCGATGCGGTGGACGCCCCCCAACAGCATCGCGCTGTGCTGTCGTTTCCGACTGTGACACCATAGTTCAACCCGATAACCGCAGTTTACTGAGAGAATCCACAACTTCGTAGCTGCGGCAGGAGAGAACCAAGCAACAGCTAGAAAACCGCCGCCGAGTTCCATAATATCTCTTATGCAACTTTATAAGTATTGGCACTGGTTTCAGTGAGCGAATGCAGTTGCACCGCATCGAGGTCTTATCGAAGCTCATTGCTCAGGTCAATGTTACTTTAGATCCCCCCTGATCACTGATGAAACACCTAGAACCGGAAGTCGGTTACGCCGGAGTTTTCTGAAACGCCGGTGGCTGCTCGAGGTCAGACCATATCGGTTTTCGCTCGCGTTCCCTTCTCGGCTCACTCACCCCTTCCCTCTCGGCTCACTCACTTGTGCGGCATGCAATAGATGCCCTCGGATTCCATGAGTACCGCGCCGCCCTTTAACTCGCTCAATGCGCCGACCCAGGCTTCCGAATAAGTGCGGCTGGCATCCACGGCCGTCAGCCAAAGAACGCGATTGTCAGCCAGTTCGACTTTAACTTCCTGCTGCAAAGGGCTTGCCTGCACGGTCTGTTGATAGTGCCGTTTGATCCTGACATTGCTGGCCGGGAACTCAGCTTCGTTGCTGCCATAGTTCAGCACAAATCCAGTGTGGTCCTCGGCCACTGTGCAACTGCCGTCACGCTCACACACGATTTTTGCGGCGGTCTTGCAGTCCCATTTCAGTGAAGCGGGCCACATCGGATTGTCCGCGCTCGATCGCGGCTTGTCGCTCTGACCAGCCGCCGTCGAGACTGCCCATGTGCTCATTATCGCAGTCGACAGGAGAAGCGCCTTCAACACTTATTACCCTTCCCTGATCCAGTATTCGCATTGAGCTTTCGAAGCCATCGCTGTCGTCGGCGTGAATGAACCGGACAGAGACGTTTTGTGATCCTCACGGCGACTCGTCCTGCGTGATCACCTGGCTTATTGGCACGTTGAGATTGAACTGGCTTATGGCACGTTGAGATTGAACCAGCTTTTCTGGCGTAGGCCGTTCGCGTCGTCATACTCGATGAACCAGGGCTTTGCGCGCATCGGCCGAGAGATGGTGTAGTAGGTGGAGCCGTTACCAAGGGAATGCCCTCTATCGTTGCCCGTGATCTGGATTTTTGCCGTCACCAACTTACCGTTCATTTTGATCTGGGCCTGTCGAGATCCGTTGTCATGGTCTTGGCCGAGGCGACTATTCGTGAAAGTGACGGGCAGTGTGAGCCTGTCGGAGCTGATGCGGCAGATGTTCCGTTCTTGCCTCATTCCTGGCCGATCGGAGTCGTAGCTGCCAACTGCTTGCCAGCCAGAAGGACAATCCTCATACTTCTCGTATCTCGCGGCGCTGGAGTTGGCTTGCGGACAGGTCGGCCAGTTAAAACCCGGAGCTTTCATCGCCGCAATCAACTTGTAGATTGGCGGGTGGCAAGAAGGAGTGCCCTGCCAGTCACCGGACAGACAGAGGAGGACCTGACAGCCCCATTCCGATGCCTGTGATTGGGATGGAAGAGCTGCGGCGCCCGCGACGGCGGCTGCACCCACCAAGAGATATTTCAGTACGATCATAGCCTTTTCCTCGCGGCGGATTCTGATACTTTACTATGGATCATCCGCGCGAAAAAGGACAGATCGAGAAGGTAGGTTTGTGCGACTACATCGATTTATGAAACGAGACATCGCGGGCGTGGTCGACAACCCGTTGCGTGTCAACATTGCGACAACGCTGGAGCGGGAGAGAGCCAGGCGTGGCCTATCCCATATGCACATGGCCGAGCTGTTCCGGACTGTCGAGGGCGAAAGGCTCGCCTACCGGACCTACATCCAGACCGTGCGGCAGAAAAACAATGTCACCCTGACGACGTTGCAAATCATGGCAAGCGGCTTGCATGTGTCAGTTGCAGACCTGCTCGCGGGCGGAAAAAAACTTCCCGAATGGGCGCATCAGTTGGACGAGACTGCAATCCGCAAGCGTCTGGCGCACATCATCGACATTGAGCGAAAACGACGCACTTTGCTCCGCTATGAGATGGCCGAGCTCATAGGCGTGGCGGAGGCGACATTCATGAAATTGGAACGCGCAAGCGGTAATATCAGCGTCGACACAATTGCCGCGATCGCCAAGGCGTTGAAACTTGATCCAGCGACCTTCCTCTTTTCCGATAAGGTCCCGCCATCAACTGATCTACCTGTTTCTGACGCACCCGGAGGCGTAGATTCTCATTTCAGAGAGCCGTAAACTTCCAGCGTCATAATCCGTCTAAGCTGGGCTACACCGAATGGCTGGCAGGTTTTCGCCGTGATAGCGCATACCGGTGCAATTCAGGTGAAAATGGAGCAGAGCTGAGAGCTCACAGCTAGCCGCCCCACGAGTGTTCCTTTGTTCGCCCGTACCTGCGGCACGATTGCCAAAAAGTGGCTGCGGCGGAAGCCAGGGGAATTCTGACCTGTACAGTTGTGCCGACACCATGAGCACTCTTGATGATGAGCATTCCGTTCAGCGTCGAGACCATCTGAGAACATGCGGTCAGGCCAAGGCCAGTATGATTCCCGGCTCGCGTTGAAAAGAAGGGAGTAGTTGCTTTTGCAACGATTGCAGGTGGCATGCCTGAGCCCTCGTCGGCCACTTCAAGCACGAGGTAAGTGCGCGGGAAAAAGGGGCGCCGCTTGACTGTCGCGGAGATGAGAACTCGGGCGTTTTTGGCGCTCGACGAAGCGGCCAGCGCGTTTTCTATCAGCTCATTCACCACCAACCGTAACGGCGTCGCCGGGACGGGTAGCAAGCGCGCTTTGGAATCGACCGAGACTTGCACCAAACTGCCGCGATCCTGCGTAAGATCCTCGAGCAGTCGGCCGAGCGACATAGTGCTGGAATCTTGTGGTGCATAGGCGATCTGAAGCACACTGTTGGTGATCGATTCCAGTTCGGTCGCAGCACTGCGCGCAGCCTCAAGCATTTCGCCGCTCGGCTGCTTGTCTGGTTGTGCGTGCTCAAGGAACAGCCTCAAGGCTGTAACCCGCGATCGGGTCATATGCGCAAAGAGCGAAGCGAACGAGCGCATATGCTGGTCACGGCGATTGGCTAAAGCATAACGCTGATGGATAACGAGATAGAAGGTAGCACCCAGGCCAAGTGCGATGGCGAAGATGAACCAGTTGCGCGAGGCCGCAATGTCGATGCTGGCGGTCTGCTGCAAGGTGGCGCTGTGATCAACGGTAGAGCTGGAAATCTCGTAAATTGACTGTTCCAGCTTGGCCATCTCGGCAATGGCTTGGGTGTAGTTTCTACGCGCTGACACAAGAGGTGCAATTCTCTGTTCGAGGGTCAGGCGAATCCGGCCCAGGAGTTCGGCGTCATGGTCGGGAAAAAACCGGTTCAGATAGGGCAGGTTTTCCAACTGCGCGACGTTGACGCTCACCAGCGCCATTTGTCGATCGATGTCCGCATCAAGCTTGCCCGTCTCGTCGGCGATGCGAAGATAGCCATAGACTCGCAAAAGACGCTCGCGAATCTGTGCCGCACGCCACTGAATCTCGAAGGTCTGATTGAGGATGGCATCAGTCTCCTGACGATAGCGGTTCGATTGGATGAACGTCCACGCACTCAGGCCAAGCGCCGCAGCCATACCGAGATACGGCAGAACAGTGAACAAACGGCCGTTGAAGAACTTCATTGCGTGGCGCGCAGGATGACTGGGAAAAATACCCAGATCGAGTTTCTTGCGGGAACGTAGGAGGCGGGCAGCTGGTCGAAGGGCCAAACGATGAAGATGGGGCCTTTCTCTACCATGCTGATCGGGCGGAAATCCTGACCCGGCAGGCAATGTGAACCGGCCTTGTCGTTCTCGTTGCAACGACGCTCGATCGCCAAGATCGGATTATAGGACCGGATTTCGTCCATATGAATATCGGAAACGAAGTTGTCATAGGCGACAACTTTCACCTCCTGCGCGGCGGTGATTCCGGCCTTGGCAAGCACATTTGCAAGCAGTGGCCCACGATATTCTATTTTCTCGTTGTTGCTCGTCCAGGGCGTACGCGTGTCATAGGTCTGTTGCGGAAACTCTGCCCGCAGCTGCTTTACCGAAAAGATGGCGACGGTCTTGCCGCTGGCGTCTTGAACCGACACTTCGTTGGGATCGAGGGGAATTTCCTCGGCGGCGCTGGCGAGCGGAAGGGACAGGGCAAACATGACGGCGAGAGCATTACGCAACATCTTCCACATCCTCGTATTCGCGGGGTCCATCGTTCTTGGCGAAGAGCACGCAAGGTCCTCGGGAGCCCCGCGGATCGTAGGCAAATCCCTTTTCTGCTAGGGCAAGCGTGATGTTGCGGACGCCGTCAAGGCCATAGAGATGATCGTGCAGCTCAAGAAAAATGCGCTCGACGCCGGGCAGCTCGGCATCCTGCAGAAGTTCTTTCTCAGCACCTTCAATGTCCATGACGAGGGCGTTTATTTGATGATCGGTGATGAAACGATCGACGTCGGCCGAGACGATCGAAAGTTCGCGCTCATATGGTCCTTGGTCTTTGTCCGTGGAAGACATCCAAAGGTCCCGGCGAACGTAGAAGGTGAAGGACCGCGGCGGGCCTGCTGTGAGGATACCCTGGGAATATGTGACATTGTCGAGATCGTTGGCCGCTATCACGCGCTTCGCTAGTTCCGCTGTTGCGGGATTTGCTTCAAAAGCCCACACCTGAACGCCGGGGATTTTCGCAATCAGTGCGGTGATGATGCCGATACCGGACCCTAGCTCCAGTACGCGATCGCGCGCCTTGACTGCCCTGAAAATCCACTTCGCTTCCTTCGCCTCATAGCTCTGGCTTTGAAGCGCTCGCCAGATGACCGGCGAGACATCCTGCGGTTCCACGGGAACCTTGATCCCATGTACGGTTAGAGAAGCCATCGCGATCACAGCCCCTGTGGTAGCGGATGACCTTGCCTCATGAGTTTGGCCCGGGCCTGCTTGTAGTACCTTTCGGCAGAGCCGGCATCGATGCCCAGCCGCTCTGACATGAGGGCGAAAATCTCTTTCCGTTTCACGCCAGGCGCGCGGCGGGCCATCATGTCGATGATTTCATGCTCGCGAGGCGTCAGAACGGAAAAGCGATAGTCGGGCCTTGTCATGGCGACTCGCGAAAGGCGCAGGGAGAAGCCCTTGGATGAAATGTCCTCGAGCACGTCGCTGAAAACGCCGGGCGCAAGGCCGGTTTTGCCGAGATAAGCTGCGGCGCCGATCTGCTGGAAGCCTTCGGCCTCGGTTCGATTGTCAGAGCCGGTGACGACGATATGGATGGCGCTCGCAGAGGCTTCCATGATTTTGTCGACGACAGAAACCCGAGCAGTTTCTGACGTGGGATCAAATCCGGGCAAGCCGGGATCAATTACGATGAGATCAAATTGGATGTTTTGAAGCTCTCTGGTCGCAATCTCCAAGGTTTCGGCACCTACAACGATGCAGTCATGGAAGCTTGCTTGCACTTCGTTCATTAATGCCAGACGCATAAGCGTCTGGTCTTCAACCACCAGGGCACGAAACATTAGAAGCCAATCCTTCTACGCAGGCATCCCCGCCCGGTCTTAGAATCGTCGCTTCAAAATAGGGATGATGCCATCCCTATTTTTCCTTACCTCCCGAGGTATCAGTATGTGACCAATGTACGCCAGGAGGAGGACGATGGCTATTCAACTGGTCTGCAGCAACGGACAAATGGAACCGGCTGAAGGTGTCGCGAATCTTATTGCGGCACATCGTCAGAGCCTGGCCATGCTCGAATATCTCGGCAGGCGATTGATGGAAGCTGAAGGGGCGGACGCGGCCTTGCTGGGTCAGAGGATGGACGCGGTTATGGCGCAAGAGGCCGCGGCACGAAGGAGAGCCGCCATCGCTCCAGTAGCCACTGTCGCGGATATGAAAATGAAGGCAGCTTATTTCCAACGGTTGATGGGTCATGGCTGGTGCGAAATTGACGTTGACGATTTGCAGGCGGTGCTCGGTTCTTTCACGAAACTGCAATCCTAAGAGAAGAGTGCCGAAAGCCATGCTGTGATGGCGTGCCAGGCGGCATAAACTCCCGCGGGGACCAAGATAATAGCGATGAATGCGACGGCATCGCCAATTGAGCGGTCGGTGCGTCCTTGCACCGGATATCCATGGTAATGGTTGTGGGCGTCGTCATCGCGGCTCATCATTATCTCTCCGATATGCGTTTCAGCAGCATTTGTACTGGGTGCTGAAACGTTGTGTTCCACAATCCTCTGCGCTTCGACTTCGCATCCAATTCGGCAACTAGGTAATTGCCGTTGACTGCCTTGCCTTTTACTGTCGTCGCCGCAAAAGCATATCCCGTCGAGATGAGGGCCGTTCCGACGTCGATTGTTTCGCCGTTCAACTGCGCTCCGCATATGACAAAAGCCGCCTCGTCGAGCGCGTAGCCGATTGGCTGGCAGGTGATTGCCGTGCCGTCAAACAGCGCGGCCAAGTGCGCCAGCGATGCGTTGCCGCAATCAATTTTCCTGCCGCCGGCCTCCTCTGCGATTGTCCCTCGTAAACACGATTGGACCCCATAGAGATGGAACAGGCGGTCTCCATCGCGCCATGTGTCGCCGGTTAGCAGTTGAGCCGACTTCGATACTTGGAACGGAGTCGGTTCGGTGGAAGCATTGCTCTCCTGTGCGTGAGCCGATGCGGATAGTGCAACGGCAATGGCTGCGAGGCTGAACCTTCTCATTTTTGGAACTGCTCGCCCAGTTCGCCCGAATGTTCCAGATCGGGGCGCAGAGATTTGCCATCCTTGTTACCAATCGCCGCCATGTCGAAAAAGACCATTTCGTCATCATCATAGGCGACCGTGTACGGATCGTTTGCATCGCCTGCACCGACGAGGGAGAAGCACGACACGGCGTCGGGTTCATCCTTCTTGCTTTGCAAAACAAGCGTCTTGCAAAGAACGACAGATGCACGGTGGTTGTAGATCCGCTCTTCGTAATCTTGCGCGGCTTTCGTGCAGTCCCATTCTTCGGCTTTATATGTGATTTTTGGCTTTGGGCACGCTGTGAGGCCGCGCAGCCGATACGTCGCGCCGTTGATAACGCGCTCAGTAGCCGACTTCACCCTCACCGGCATCTTCAAGGCGGTAACGTCACGCCGATAAAGCGCGCCCTTGGCGTCGTAGCGCTCATAGACAAAGACCTTCTCGCCAGGCTTCGAGAACTGAAGCAAGTAGTCCTTCGATGGCTCATCGAAGGCATTCGGGGCGCTCGCGGCGGCTGCGAAACCCACGGTGCTTTGGAGCAGCAAGGCGACGAATATGGCTGTCTGTTTCATCGGATTTCCGTTCTCGTCACGCTTATCGATTGACACTTTACTAGGGCAGAGTGTAGCCATAGTAAAGTGTCAAATTGTGGCAAGCCAATGATTCGACCTCTCCTGACAATATCGCTTTGCGGTGCCATAGCGCCTTTCACGGCGCTGGCTCAGGACATGGCATCAGAGCGCGTTGCCGTCGCCTTTGCAACGCCGGCGAAAGCTGTGGCGGCAACCGGTATAGATCGCTCCGGAGCTTGTGAGGGTGGCAACCGTGCACAGATCGCGAGCCTTGTGCGCTCAATAGCGGCTGAACAAGGATTTGACGCCGATCTGGCCGAAGCAATTGCATGGGCCGAAAGCGATCTTGGTGCCAACCAGGGTCCGTCAAAAGCCGGGGCCTTGGGAACCATGCAGCTGATGCCAGGAACGGCCTCCGATCTCGGCGTGACAAACCCCTGCGATACACGGGCAAATGTCCGGGCTGGTATCCGGTATCTGAAGTCACTGTACGACCAGTTCAAAGATCCGCTGCTGATGCTCGCGGCCTACAACGCCGGGGCCAACAACGTCTACAAGGCGAAGGGCATTCCGGTGAATCCGGAGACGGCAGAATACATCGTGAAAATATTGAACCGCTGGAAGTTCGGCGGTGTCGTCAAAAAATCCACCCTACCCAAATTGGAAACGCTCGCGGCCGCTCCGCCAGCGAGCGAGGACACTTGGCAGGATGGTCATGTCATGGATTTCGGCAACTGAAAGGAGCCAAGGGTGGAATACAGGAAAGCGGGTAAATTCGCCCTGAAGCTGGCCTTGGCCTCGGCGGTCGGAATAGCTCTCGCGCCGGCCACTGCGTATGCCCAGTCGGCGGCGCCAGTCGAAAATGTGATGGAGTGGTTTGTCGGCGTTCTGCAAGGCAACATAGCGCGCTCATTTGCCATCATCGCGGTCTGTTTTTTTGGCTTCGTCGCGATGACGGGCCGGCTGGCGTGGATGACGGCGTTTTCCATCATCATCGGCATCGCTCTGATCTTCGGCGCCGCCCAACTGGTCGATTCTGTTCGCGCGACGGCGGGAGGCAGCTGAGACATGGACGACGAGGAGGTCTATGTCGAGCCGGTCAGCCTGCCACTGACACGCCCGCCGATGAAATGGGGGGTGCGCTATGAGGTTTTTGCACTAAACGGCATCCTGGCGGTGATCGGCTTTATCGCCACGAGCAGCTTCATGCTCGGCCTTGGCGTGTTCGGCGTGGTGCATCTGGTCAGCGCATATCTGTGCCAGCGCGACCCGTACATGTTTCATGTTTTCGAGCGGCACATCTCCAAACGGGGAGCGGTGGCGAACCTTACTTTCTGGGGCGCGAGGAGCTATTCGCCATGAGCCTCGATGCCGACCTGAAATTTGGCCGTGAGCGGCGGCGTGAAAAGCCCGCGGCGATGCACATCCCCTATCTTCGCCATGTCGATGACAATCTGATCGTGACGAAGAGCGGCTTTCTCGTCGGCGTCATCCAGCTCAGTGGCCTGCCGTTCCAGACGATGGACCAAGCCGAGTTGAACGGCCGAATGTTCAACCGCAACACCACGTTCCGCAATCTCTCGACCTCTCGATTTGCGGTCTACACAACGATCATCCGCCGCCACGTGACGCCCGAGATCGAAGGCGACTTTGACAATCCTTTCGTGGCCGAGCTCGACGCCCGCTACATGGATCAGCTTGGGGCGAAAAACCTTTTCGTCAACGAGGCGTATCTGGCGGTCATACGCCGACCGATGGTCGGCCGCGTCGGCTGGGTGGACAAGGCGCTCAACGCATTCCGCATCACTACCGCAGGCGAAGAAACCCGCGAAGAGGCGATAGCCGAACTGCATGACGTTCTCGACGGCGTCGCCAAGGATTTTACCGCTTATGGTGCGCGTCTTCTCGGTGTCGTGAAGCGCCGCAATAGCTTCTTTTCCGAGCCTGCGGAATTTTTGGCGAAGATCCTCGCGGGCGGCGTCGACGTGGAAATGCCTTTGCCGCGCATGAGCCTTGGCGATGTGCTGGCGACGCGGCAGCTGTTTTTCGGAAAGTCCGCGCTGGAACTTCGCGGGCCGGACGCTGGCAAGCTCGGCGCCATGGTGTCAATCAAGGAATACCCTCCGTTCACCGCTCCCGGCTCATTGGACGGTCTCTTGCGCCTGCCACATGAGTTCGTCCTGACGCAGAGTTTTGCGATCGAAGACCGTGTCACGGCGATGCGCAGGATCCACACGATCGCCAACCAGGTTGAGGGATCGGACGAGGCGGGCACGACGGTCGAGGAGTCCGTTCATGATGGCGCCGACAAGCTGGCCGGTGGCGAAGTCGTCTTCGGACAACATCACATGAGCGTCATGGCCTTGGCACCGGTCATGAGTGGGCTCAACCGCGCGCTATCAGACATTACGGCCGAGCTTTCGCGCATGTCGATCGTGCCGGTTCGCGAGACACTGAACACGGAACTCGCCTTCTGGGCGCAATTGCCGGGAAATTTCAGCTACATCGCGCGACGCGCTTTGATCTCGTCCCTTAACTTCGCAGGCCTTTTCTCAGGACATAATTTCCCGTCCGGCCAACGTGAGCGGCTTCATTGGAAACGCCCCATCGCTTTGCTCGAAACGACCAGCCAGACGGCCTACTATTTCAATTTCCACGTTCACGATGTCGGGCACTTCACGGTGTTCGGCCCGACCGGCTCGGGCAAGACCGTGGTGCTGTCGTTCCTGATGGCGCAGGCCATGCGCATCATGCCGCGGCCGCGATGTGTATATTTCGACTATATGCGCGGTGCTGAAATTTTCGTTCGAGCGCTCGGCGGTCGCTACGAGGTGATGGAACCTTCCCAGCCGACAGGGTTCGCGCCATTGCAGCTCGAGGACACGGCAGAAAACCGTTCTTTCCTGGAAGATTTGCTCATCTACATTTTGACGCCGGAAGGTGGCGCGCTGGACGTGGCGGAGATGCGCGTCATCAACGCCGCCGTCGACATGATCTACAAGATTCCGCGCGAACAGCGGACCTTCGACCTGCTGCCGGAAGTGCTGCGGGGCTCGCTCACGCCTGGTATGAATGATCTGGCCGCGCGGATACAACCCTGGCTCGACCCGAAGGACAAGGGCTGGCTTTTCAACAATCCCGTCGATCTGGTGGATTTCTCGAAACCCGTTGTCGGGTTCGACATGACTAAGATCCTGGGCGACCAAAAGCTGCGCTCGGCGGCGTTGCTCTACATCTTCCACCGTCTTGAGGACGTCATCAACGGCTCGCCGATCATGCTTTTCCTCGATGAAGGCTGGAAGCTGTTGGACGACGAGGTTTTCGCCGCCTTCATCAACGAGACGCTGAAGACCATTCGTCGCCGCAACGGCGTCGTCGGCTTTGGCACGCAGACAGCGGAAGACGTCGTCAATTCCTCGATCTCGTCGTCGCTGATCGAGCAAACGAAGACCAACATTTTCTTCCCCAACCCAAAGGCGAGCAAGGAGTCCTACATGGAGCGCTTCTCGCTGACGGCGAAGGAATTCGAGTTCGTGCGCCGAACGGCGAAGGAAACACGGACCTTCCTCGTCAAGCACGACAGCGACTCGATCGTCGCCAAGCTCGATTTGTCGGCGATGCCCGATCTCGTCAAGGTCTTGTCCTCGAACGAAGCCAACAGCAAGGAATGCGCACGGCTCCGGCAGATTTTCGGCGAGGAGCCGGAGGCGTGGCTGCCATACTTCTGCGGATGGGAGAACGAGCATGACGAAGCGGCTTAGCGGCGCTTGTCTGGCGGTGGCTCTTGCGACGGCGGGAAGCATGAGCGTGGCTGTCGCTCAGATCGCGGTGATCGACGGGCAGAACCTCGACAAGCGGCAAGAGGACGAACAGCACAGCAAGAAGTCGGATGAGGCGAAGAGGGGCGAAACCGACAAGAAAAAAAGCGTCGTCTGCACCTATTCGAACAAATATCGCTCACACATGTTTCGCCGGTCGCCGGCCGAAGCGTTGCAGCGCGACGCGGGCAACGTGAAGATGATCCGCTATTATGCGCAAAAGTACGGCGTGCCCGAAGGCCTGGCGCTCTCCGTCGCCTATCAGGAATCGCGCTTCGACACCTGCGCCGGGAGCCATACCGGCGTCAAAGGCGTCATGCAGCTGACCAAGGGCACCGGGAAGTCCATGGGACTGGACCGCGACGTGAACGAGCAGAACGTCGAAGGCGGTGTCAAATATCTCGGAATGGGCGTGAAGCAATGCGGGGCAACGAATTATAGCTGTCTCGCTTCCTTCTACAACGGATCGAACGCTGGCGAGCAAAACCAGTGGGCCGGCGGGGTCGGCCGCTGGAACAACTACTTCAACGAATATGTGTCGAGCGGCAAGGCTCCGGCCGCCGCGCCGCCACCCTTCTCGATCGTAACGGCCGACGGCGCAGGCGGCACAGCCCAGGACGCGGCCATGGGCACGGTCAGGAAGGCGGCTGGCGGGCTTGATGCAAGCTCATCGCAGATGGGCGCCAACGATGCGGCGATCGACGCGGTAGCTGGCACCGTTGGCCAGGTGACGGAATACAAAGACGCTTGGGAGCTGAACTCGTCGGCTCGTGGGATCAACGCCGATGTCACCAACCAGTACCTCGCCCAGGCGGGGGACTTCACGGCGTTGCTGGCCCAACTTCTGTCGTTGCAGAACGTTCAGGCATCGCAGTCGTCCAAACTGGTGCAACGGCCAAAGAGCGGCTCTGCAAACCCGTTCTCTTGTGATCCCGCGGAATTTGAACGGTTGAAGATCGATCGCGGCCGGTGGCTACCATGCGCACCTGAGAACGCAGGGGCAAGCTCAGCCGACAGCCGCTCGATGATCATCACCCCCGACCCTGCTGGCGCTGCCAGCGTGATCGATTCCTTGCAACAATAGGAGGCTGACATGAAGAAATTCGCGATTGCGGCCAGTCTGGCGCTTTGGGCAAGCACGGCCTTCGCACAGATTGCCGTTATCGATGGCGCTAATCTCGATGTAGCCCGCAAGAATGCGGAAAACACCAACTCCATCATGGCCTCGAATAAGGATATCCTAAAAAAGAGCGAAGAGATCCTGCAGGCTCTCAGCGGCAGTCGTGACGGTTCGCTTGGAATCGGACAGATGGGCCTCGGCGGCAATATGTCGATTGCCCAGGCTCCGTCGTTCGGATCGATCCTGAACGGCGGCGCGCTCTCGCTTGGCGGCCTGTCCCCCGAAATCCAGAAAATCGCCGGCGCTGTGATCAACGGGCTTCAGCTGGTGAAGCAGCTCCAGCAGATCGCCGGCAAAGAGACGAGCGCCGTCAACTCAGCCTACGGCGGCAGCGTCAACGTGGCCTCGCTGCTAAGCGCGTTGACTTCGCAGGCCTCGCAGGGCGTCACCCAGCGCGAACAGTCACTGCAGTCCGCGAGCGGGCAGATCGGCAAGTCGGAGGACGTCAAGGGTTCGGTAGACCAGAACACGCGAATGCAGCTCGAAAACGCGCGCGCGGTCAACGAATTGATCGGCGTCCAGAACGGTGCGGTCGCGGCATTGAATGAGAAGCTGAAGACAGACCTTCTTCGTCAGAGCCAGGTCCAGAAGATGATGACACCTCGAAACGTCAATCCGTTCGCGAATTTTGGCAAGAGCGGAGGCTAGCACTTGTCGAGGCTGGTGTTGCGCACATGCGTTGTGATCGGGCTCAGCGCAGGGCTTTTCGGATGCGCAAATCGCGAACTGAAAGCGCCGTGCGGGCGTTTGGCGTATGCGCACGCCGACGAATGCGGCGCGCTGAAGCCGGTCAATTCAACGCCGTTCGCCAGCATCATTGACGAGGATCCATGAACGGTCTCGCCGAAAGCATTCTCGGTGGCATTGACAACATCGGTGAGGACTTCGTCCGCACCGTCTATATGCAGTTGGGCAATGCGATGGGCAACGTCTTCACCCTGATGCTGACCCTCTATATCGTGTGGTGGGGCTATTCGATCCTGAGCGGGCGTGAGTCGATTTCGCCAATCGAAGCGGCCTATCGCCTCGGCCGCGCCGTCATCATCTATCTGCTGCTAACGGGATGGGGCACATTTTCCGCGACGATCTATCAGCTCGCGCAAAGCATTCCAGACGAGGTCGGCAAGGTGATCGTCGGCGCCGTGTCGCGGGCCACCGGCAACCAGCTCAGCGACCAGGCGGCAATTCCAGCGCTTATCGACAATCTCTACCAGGGGGCGCAGGACGTCGCCAATCAGGTCTACAGCGGATCCTTCTATGACATTTTTGGTGCGCTCTTGTCGCTGCTCGTTCTGCTGTCTGCCATCATCTTCGCAGCGCTTGCCATTGCCGCGATCATCGCCGCCAAAGTGATGTTGTTCATCACGCTCGCCTTGGCGCCGATATGGATCGTTCTTTGGCTTTACCGATGGTCCTCGCGCATGAGCGAAGGCTTCCTTTCGCTCACCACCTTTCTGATGATCCAGCAAGTCCTGATTTACGGCTTTCTCGGTTTCTACTTCTCGCTGGTCAATGCGGCGCTGAACACCGCCACGTCCGGCGGAGCGACCATGGATAGCAAAATGTCGCTGGTGCTGCCGCTGGTGCTGGTGACGATCATCGGGATCTACGTTCTCATGCAGATACCGTCGATTGCTTCGATCCTGAATGGCGGCGGCTATCTCAGCACCGTGGGAGCCCGGTACTCATATGGGACGTTCGGCAGGAATGCCGTGCGCTATTCCGGCGCGCGCTGGGCCGCCGGCCGTGCCGCTCGCGGCGCCCGGCAGCTCGCGGCAAACAGTTTTCGAGCTTCGCGAGCAGCGAGGGCGGACGACGCAACCCGGTCCGCTATCCAGCAAGGTGCGCGGGATAACTCCAGGCCTCTGGCCTAGAACACCAGAACGATCGCGGTGCTGGATCAGGATGCGGCGGGCAAACGAGGCAATAATAAAGTGGCAATTCCAGTGGAAACGGTTGCTGACAGCAGCAGCGAACTCGTCGACAAGCGCTATTACAGGGCGGGCGCGACCTGGGAAGACGACACGCACAGGTCAATGCGTCGATCGCGTACATTGGCATGGATCGTCAGTGGCGTTTCTGGACTGGTGGCGGTGTTGTCGCTGCTGGCGCTCGTGCTGATTCTGCCGCTCCGGCAGTTCGAACCGTATGTTGTGGAGGTCGACAAATCGACGGGCTACCTCGAGATCATGCGCGCGCTCAAGCCTGGAGATTTGTCCCAGAACGAAGCCGTCACGGCGGCCAATCTGGTACGCTACATCAGGGCCCGCGAAACCTACGATTCGCGTGAACTGAAACAGAATTACGACTTGGCGCAACTCTACTCCACCGACACGGCGTCCAAGGATTTGACATGGCTGTACACGCCTGCGAATCCTCAGTCGCTGGACAAGATCTATGGCCGCAATGCCACGATCTCGGTCGAGATCAAGTCGGTATCCCTGCTCAACCGCAACACAGCATCGGTGCGCTTCGCCACGACGACGCGGCGGGACAATTCTTCGACCGCCGACAATTGGGTCGCGGTGATAAAATTCCGCTACACCTCGACGCCGCTGAAGAACGAATGGCGCTTCGACAACCCGCTGGGATTTCAGGTTACGGATTATCGCCGCGACCAGGAATCGGCGCCGGCCGCAGGGAGCCTGCAATGAAATGGCGCGCGGGCCTCGCACTGTCGGCCGCCCTGCTGCTCGGCACGATCCACGCCGCGGCGGCACGCGACGGCCGGATCCGATATGTCACCTTCAATAACGACGACGTGACGTCGGTGCGCGCCGCTCTTGGCATTTCCACGATGGTCGAGCTCAGTCCGACCGAAGTCATCGAAACCGTGTCGGCTGGCGACACGAAAGGCTGGTCGATCGTCCCCAAACGCGGATCGCGGTTTCTGTTCGTCAAGCCGCTGGAGCCCGATGCGTGGACCAACGTCAACGTGGTCACCAACCGGCGCGTCTATTCCCTGCTGCTGCAGGCGACTGACAATAGCCGTGACCGGGCATCCTTCCAGGTCCGGTTCAAATACCCGGACGAGGATATCAACGCGCGCCTGCTCTCACAGGCCAAGGAGAGCGCCGCCGATCCGGATTTGAAGGACCTGAACTATGCCGATCTCAATTACGACTACGCCTACAAGGGCGACGACAGCCTGAAGCCGCGCACCGTATTCGACGACGGCACCAAGGTGTTTCTGGAGTTCAAGGGCGACATTCCGGCGATCTTCGTTGTCGACGACAAGCGGCATGAGTCGCTGGTCAACGTTCGTACGCAGGGCAAATACACAATCATCGACAAGGTCGCGCGGCAATTCACCTTGCGGGCCGATGGCAAGACGCTCTGCCTCTACAACCGGGCGCGACCCAACCCTATCGACCCGGTCGAGCAGATCTACGGTCCAACGAAACTGACAGGCGGTTCCACCCTGTTCGGATCCAGCGGAGGGCGGTGATGACCCAGATCGATTATAACCAACTGGACGGCAGCCCGACAGTCGCGCGCCGTGGTGCGGGCGTGGGTACCAGGATCGCCCTGGTCGGCCTCGGCGTAGTGCTGGTAGGCGCGCTGATATGGCTGAACTGGCCCCGGGAGCCGGTATCGCGCGATCTTCGCAGCGATGGCGAGGAAAACTTCAATCCGCCAGAGTTCCGCCCGCCGGCGTTGAACGACCCGCCGCAACCTGCCGACGGCACGATCGACCAGATCGTGGTGCCGCCACCAGCTGACGGCCAAAAGGGCACGCAACAAGCCGATAATGTCGACCAGACCGTGCAGGAGGGCGCGGACCTTGACGCGCAGCGGCGGGCGCTGGAGGCGCAAATGGCGGCGGAGGAGGCTCGCCGCAAGGCCGAGGAGGAAGAAGCCCGCCGCAAGGCCGCGGCTGAGGACGAGGCTCGCCTTAAGGCTGAGGCCGCCGAGCGTGAAAAAGCGGTATGGGCACGCCTGCGGTCGAACCAGATGGTGACGAATGATCAAACCGGCTCGACGGATGCCGGCGCCCCGGCGGCACAGGTCGAAATCGCGCCGGACGGTCAGATCATTGCGGTCCCCGGCGCCGACAGTGATCCCAACAAGGCATTCCTGGCGCAGTCTGAGGCAAGTTCTTCCGGCATTGTCAAAGCCAGGGTCTTCCGCCGCACCGATGCGTTGATCCCAGAGGGAACGATCATTCGCGGCTATTTGGAAACCGCGATCAACACCGACCTTCCCGGTGCCGTGCGCGCTGTCGTGCGCGAGGATGTCTTCTCGCTCGACGGCAGGCGGATCCTCATTCCGAAGGGCTCGCGGCTGACCGGGGAATACCGCTCGGGGCTTGCGCGCGGTCAGAAGCGTGTTTTCATCGTCTGGAACAGGGTCATCCGCTCGGACGGCATTTCCGTCGATATCAAGTCGCCTGGGGCGGACGCGCTCGGCCGCGGTGGCATGGGCGGCCGTGTCGATACGCACTGGCTTGAACGCTACGGCAACGCCATCATGCTTTCCGTCGTTGGCGGCGTCTCTGAATATCTGTCCTCGCTTGGAGATCGCAGCCAGGATGGACAACAGCGCCAGGTGTCGACGATCGATCCCGTAACCGGCGAGACCACCACCGTAACTTATGGTGGCAATGGCTCGCAGCGCGACGTGCGCAGCATCGCGTTTGACA
The DNA here is from genome assembly GCF_040321335.1 of Mesorhizobium sp. M0437. NCBI lineage: Bacteria > Pseudomonadati > Pseudomonadota > Alphaproteobacteria > Hyphomicrobiales > Phyllobacteriaceae > Mesorhizobium > Mesorhizobium sp. M0437. The sequence continues at coordinate 7,117 of NZ_JAMYRK010000071.1, read as the reverse complement.
AGTCATCGACCGCCTTGCAACAACTTGCGCAAGAGGCGTTTCGCGACACGCAGAACATTGGCCCGACAGTCTACGTCGACCAGGGCACATCGATTGTCGTGCTGGTACGGCGAGATCTCGATTTCTCGGACTTGTACGCCGATCCCGTCCAGGAAGAACTGGCGCGCCTGAAGGCAGGTGCGCGGCCGAAGACGGCGATCGATCCGACGCCTCTCTACGGTACGCCGAAGGATCATTTCTATTCCGGCTATGGGAGCCCGGTGAAATGAATGCCGTGCTTCCCCTCCCCGACCCTTGGGCGAGAGCCCCGGTCCTGCGCGCTCATCTGGAACCGATATGGTCCTATTTGAACGAAGATTCGGTTTCCGAGATTGCGATCAACAGGCCGGGTGAATTGTTCATCGAACGCCTCGGCGCGAAGGAAATGGAGCACGTCGTCAAGCGCGAGGTCACACCTAGCTGGATTCGTAACATCTCGACCGGCGTCGCCTCGGCGACAAATCAGGTCATCAACGAAGAAAAGCCGGTCCTGTCGGCTGCTCTGCCTTCGGGTGAGCGCATCCAATGCATCTTGCCGCCCGCGGCTCCCGAAGGCGGGGCGATTTCGATTCGCAAGCAGGTCATCATGGATATGAGCCTTGCTGCCTACAACGATCTCGGCGCATTCGAGAACACGGCAATGGGTAGCGGCCTTGCGCTTTCAACCGAAGAAAAGCGACTTGTCGAGATGTTGCACGACACGTCGCCGATGGACTTCCTGCAATACGCGGTCCGCAACCGCGTCTCGATCGTCGTTTCTGGCGGTACATCCACCGGCAAGACGACGTTTTTGAATGCGCTCTTGAAGGAGATCCCTGCCCATGAACGGATCATCACGATCGAAGATACCCGCGAATTGAGGCTGCCTGCTCCCAACAACGTCACCCTGATAGCCTCGAAGGGCGACCAGGGCCTTGCCAAGGTCTCCGCGCAACAACTGCTCGAGGCCTCGCTTCGCATGCGGCCGGACCGTTTGCTGTTGGGCGAGTTGCGCGGCGCTGAAACCTTCGCGTTCCTCCAGGCGATCAACACCGGCCATCCGGGTTCGCTCACGACCGTTCATGCGAATTCCGCCCGGTCCGCCTACGAGCGGCTGGCGCTGATGGTCATGCAGGGCAGCTCGGGCCTCTCACGAGGCGAAATCCTCGACTACCTGCGCGAAGTCATTCCGGTGGTCGTCCAGATGATCCGCACCGAAGGCGGACGGCGCGGCATCAGCGAGATCAAGTTCACCAAGGCGGAGACGATCTAGCGGGGCCCATCCATGCAGAAAATCGCAACAGCAATTTTCATGATGCTTATGGCGATGGCCTTGGGCGCACTGCTCTTCACGGTCGCCTATGCCGCGACAGATTGGTATCGGACTGGCTCCCACGTCCTGTTCGACCAGCTGAACGCCAATGCTTTGCCGGTTGTTCGTTTGGCCTGGGCTGACGTGACCGCGAGAAATTTTGACCGGGTGCAATACGCCATTGCGACGGGAGGTTTAGGGTTTCTCTTGCCACTGGTCGGCCTGTTTCTCATGCGCCCCAGAAAGCGCAATGACTCTCGCTTCATGACTATGAGCGACGTATCGAAAACCGGCTTGACCAAAATTGGCGGCGTGTTCGTCGGTCGAGCCGGCGGCAGGCTGGCCGAAATTTTGTCGCCCGGCCGCGATCAGCGCTCCGGCAAGATCCGTTTGATCCAGCGCAAGCTGATTGGCGGCAAGAAATTGTGGATTGATGGCGATGATGTTGGCGGCTTTGTGATAGGGCCGCCGCGCTCCGGCAAAGGCACGTCTCTCATTATCCCGAACGCCCTGACCTGGCCGCATTCGTTCGTGGTTCTCGACCTGCGTGGCGAGACCTATGCGGCCACCGCCGGCTACCGTTCAACCATGAGCCGCGTGGTGCGTTTCGCGCCGGCTGATCCGGACGGCAATACCGCATGCTACAATCCGATGGACTTCATCTCGCTGGATTCGGCGCAGCGCGACATCGACCTTCGCAACATCGCTGCAGCGCTGTTTCCGCGCCCCCCTTCGAACGCGGATCCCTACTGGGTTAACGACGCCCGCCTCCTTTTTACCGGCATCGCGTCCTTCGTCATGGAATCGCCTGCGATCCCGAACGAGAAGAAGACCTTCGCCACAATCCTCGAGATCATGAACGGTGCCGAGCAGCCGCTCCTGGAGTTCATCGGCTCGCTGCGCGAGGAACGCCGCCGCGAATGCTCGCATTTCACGCTGCAAACCCTGCTGCCATATTTTGAGATGTCTGAGCGGCAGTTTTCCGGGATATATGCCGGCGTACGCACCGGCATGGCCCCTTTTCTCAACGAGCGCCTGATGCGAGCTACGTCGCGCAGCACGTTCGATATTCGCAGGCTGAAGCGCGACCGGATCTCTCTTTATCTCGACGTGCGGCGCGAGCAGATCACCTCCCTTGGACCGTTGTTCAACGTCCTGATTACGCAGTTGATGAACTTCATGTCGGAAACTATGCCGCGTGCCGACGAGCATCCGGTGCTTGTGCTGCTCGACGAGTTCCAGAACCTCGGCAAGCTCGAGAACGTGACCGAAATGGCGAGCGTGCTCGGCGGCAACGGTGTTTCGATGTGGTTCTTCGTACAGTCGCTGAAGGCTGTAGACGAGATCTATCGCCAGGAGGGGCGCAAGACACTTATCAACGCGGCTCGCGTGCAGATCTTTTTCGGTGCGCAGGACGCTGACGATCTGCGCTACATTTCCGAGCAGCTCGGCGAAACGTCGGACGTTCAAAAGGACGTGACGCGAACCAAGGCAACCTTGTTCGACACTTATTACACGCGCTCCGAGCACCGCAAGCAAGTGCGGCGGCCTCTTATGCGGCCGGATGAAATCCGCACGCTCGACAAGAACAAGGTCATCATATTGCCGCGCGGCGAACTGCCAATTCTCGGCACGCGCAATTTCTATTTCGCCGACGGCCGGCTCGCCAAACGCGCGTTCATGCCCCTGCCCGCCTCTACCGACGCTTCGCGCACGAAAAGCCCTGCATTGGACGCTTCTGAGGCGGTTCCATCTCATGCGCTCCCGACGATTGTGCCGACAGCACCTGCGTACCGCTCGGGCCTCGTGCAGACGCGCCTGCGGCGCGGCGCGACATTTGCAGCAAAAGCTGACCGTATGGCTCTGCCGCGGGGCCGGCGCGCAATCGTAAAAGAACGGCCGAAAGCAACCGACGCTGCGGTCGTACCAGCTTATACCGCCATAGATTTTTCCGCGTTGGCGGCTAAAGCGGTCACGACAAGGATAGCACCCGATAAAGAAGCGGCGGTGGCGGCGATCCTGAACAATGTGCGCTCTCTCCGGGCCCACGCATCCGACAAAGAAGCTTTCGACCGAAACTTGAGCGTCGTCGAAGACACCTTGCCCGATGTAGTCGACGGGTAGGAACTGCTGCGCCCTGCTCGTGTCAGATAGAAGAGCGGCAACGTCATGCCTCAGGCCTTCTGTATCAGCCGCCAGTTGCCGGGCGGTGCCGCTTGAGCACTCCAGTCAATCGCCGCGTAGAATCTTTGCTTCGCGCGCGACCGCGACGAAAGCCCTGCGGGCGGCGGGTGGATGAAGCTCACCTCGTATAACCTTCAGACAGGCGTCCATAGCTGCCCTGTGCTTCTCCGTCTGACGACCACCAAGATCCCGCAGCAGGATGGAGGCCGCATCATTAACATCGAACACGGTGCGTTCTGTATAGCGGCCAATCTGAATCACAACTGGCCTCTCAAATCTTACCAAGCCGGTCATCTACCCTCACCCTTGAAACTCTATCAACAACAGCCTGCGATCACCGGCGGAAGAAAAATCGCGTCGGTTGATCCCGCTTGCGGGTTGCCCCGGTCGGCCGCTCAATCGAAAGTTTAGTAAGAGGTGGGTTTCCACCCATGTTCAATTCGAGCAGACGTTGGTCCAATTCCTTGTCCGCCGCTGTGAGGCGATGGTTAAGGCGCAGATAGTCCATCCAGGTCGGCGTGCGGAAGGTTTCTGTCCAAAGCGAGGAATCCTGAAGATCGCGCTGGAGGTTCCAGTGCCTGGCGCCGACGCGGCTTTGCACCCGCCGTCGTTCCTGCCTCTGATCGAGGAAAGCTTCGACGTTTGCCTCCGGTATTGAGTACTCGATCTTGACGATCGGGCCGCTTCTCGGCTTCAGGTCGAGAGCGAGTTGCGGTGTCTCGAAGCCAAAAGGATCCTGATCAGAGTCTTGCCATTGACGGATCGGCAACAGGAACCCGGTGGCCGCGACCATCAGTTGCGCAGCAGCTGAAATCTCCAGGGCTGAGGCAAGCGAATAGTTCTCAGCCACCGTACCCCACAGCCAACTGCCGGCCGCGATACCACCCGACGAAAGGGCATAATAGATCGAGAGCGTGCGACCAACGACCCACCTTGGGCTTGCCAATTGAACGCTTACGTCGAGCCCCGTCCAGGTGACCACCCATCCCGCGCCGCCGAGCGCCAGCGCAATAGCAGCCACTGCCACTGAAGACGTGAGAGCAAGAGATAAACAACACGCCGCGCAAGCAATGCATGCCAGTATTGTCAGTCGCTCCTGGGAGAGCGACCGTCTCAAAACATTGTTGCAGATGCCGACGCACAAGGCGCCGGTCCCGAAGCCAGCCATCAGGATGCCATAAACGATCGGTCCTCCGCCTAATTGATCGCGAGCAACGACAGGCAGGAGCGCGAGTATGGAGATGCTGGTCAGGCCAAAAAGCGCGCCACGCGCGATTGCCGCCTTGATCTCCGCCGATAGTGCGGTGAAGCGCGCTCCGTCATGGATGGCCGTGGTCAATGGCTCCCGCGGGAGGGGGGACGAGCGAACATCCCATTTGCGGCGCCCTATGGTCCACAGCAGCGCTAGATAGGTCAGCGTCGCCACAGCGAAAGCTGTCAAAGGTCCAAAGGAGGCAACGACAATGCCACCAATCGCCGGACCGACGCTTCGAACAGCGTTATATCCAACCGAGATGAGCGTAACCGCGGCTGGAACTTCGCGTTTTCGTAAGATGTCGCCGACCGACGCGTGCCAAGCGGGATCGGTGAAAGCGGCGCCCGCTCCGGCCAAACAGCTGAATGCAAGAACCATCCATGGATTGAAAATTCCCAAGCCTGCAAGAACCGTCAGCATCGCCGAGGACAGCGCTATCACGGACCAGCCAGCGAACATCAGATTGCGGCGGCTGAAATTATCAGCCAGGGCTCCGGCGATGATCGACAGGACGAATGTAGGCAACGTCGTCGAAGCCTGCACCAAGGCGACCATCACGTCGGAAGTCGAAATGGTCGCCATCAGCCAACTGATGGCGACAGTTTGAATTAGCCAGCCAAAGCTGGACACCTGCGTAGCAAGCCAGATCGATCGGAAAGTTGCATTCTCGAGCGGCGCAAATGTCGCCGACGAAGCTGGAGTCGCATCTGCGGGCGCCACCCTGCTCATTGGGTTGAGCCCTCCCCTCGGTCTATCGGTCGCGTTTAGAGGTGCCCTCCCGGCGCAGGTGCCCGTGGAGGAATAGCAGCATGAGCGCATTTGCTAGGGATAGCGCAAGACAATTCTTCACCGCCGGCGCTCTGGCCGAAGCGATTACTTGGTCTGGAAGAAAAGGCGGATGCAGCCTGACCGCAAATCGGGCATCGCACCGAGTTAGGAATTGCCGCCTTCGGGAAGGAGACCTTCATTCCGCGCGGGAAACGATGCCCATGGAAAGCCTGGGACGACGGCGCCGATTTCTATCAGAGAGCTGGCCCGCAGCGGATTCAACGAAGCCGGGCCACACCTACCTAGCCGCCTTGATGCACGGCGACTAAGCTTTTGACGGCCTGAAGCGACATTGTGGTCGCCGTTGCGGTGCTTTTCCACGCGCCTCGTCAGGCGCCGGGATTGCTCCGTCGTGATGGCAGGCGGGGGTTTGCAGGTTGCGGTCGACGGGTTCGTTTCGGGGCGTCTGCCCCCATCGTTATGTCGCGAGTTGGGGGATGCGATCGAGGACGATGCGCAGGATGCGCTGGTCGGGGCACGATGTCGGCACGTGCAGGCGGATTTGCGATTTCATCTCGACCACCCGCGCAGCGATTTTGATGAGGCGCAATCGCAGCGTGTCGAATTGGGCGACGGCAAAGCTCGAGCGCCTCGGCATCGCGGCCCGCAAGCCCCACATCAACCAGGAAGCACCGGCATGCAGGAATAGCCGGAACTGGTTGGCCGTCGCTCTGGTGCAGGATGTGCGGTCGGCGGCAAGATGCGTCTTCCACGACTTGATGTGGTTCTCGGCCGCGCCGCGCCGGCAGTAGACATCCTCGTAGAGCGCCTTGGCCTTGCCACCGGAAGGTTGGTGACGACGAAGCGGATATCGCCACCTTGGGCGCCGACCTCGACCCGCGCGATGATGCGCTCGACGCGGCTCCAACTAGCGGCGCCGTCAACGAACTCCTTGAACCTGCGGACCTTGCCTGTCTTGGCCGACGCTTCGAAGCGCGCCGTCGTGCTGGCCTCCAGATCCGCGACATGCTTGCGCAGGGTCGTGGTGGGCGCGAGGCCAAAGATGAAGTCGACGTCGTTGGCGCGGCACCAGTCGATGACCTGCGGGTTGCAATAATGGCTATCGCCGCGGAGCAGGATTCGAATGTTCGGCCAGTTGATCCGGATCGCCCGCACCAGACGGCGCAGGTGGGGGCGGATCTCAGCCCCACTCGGCCGCTTGGCCGGTCGCAGGGTCGCGCTGACGAACCGTCCCGCACCATCGAACACGACGATTGGCTGGAAGCCGTACTCGTCATGGTGGGCATTGAACAGGCGAAGCTGTTGGCCTCCGTGCACAGCGTCGAAGGTGTCGTCAATGTCGAGTACGATCCGCTTCGGCACCTGCCGGAACGAGGCGCAATAGAGATCGACCATCGCCCGTCCCATCGCGACCAGCTCCCGCACGCCGGGTAGGTTCTCCAGCCGGCACAGCGTCGATTGCGACGCCAGATCCCGACCCGACGGCAGCGCATCCTGGGCCATCTTGAAGACCGGATCGCGGCGCAGCCGGTTGGCGTCGTTGCCGTCCTCGTAGCCGG
>NZ_JAMYRK010000070.1:0-28080 GCF_040321335.1 Mesorhizobium sp. M0437 | reverse complement strand
ATGTCCGGTAGGACAGAGGGGGGCGGCTCGCGTGGAGCGGCGACCCCCTCTGTCGCCTGCGGCGACATCTCCCCCTCAAGGGGGGAGATTGGAAGCGCCTTATTCCGCCGGCGTCGTCTCCAGCGCGGCTTTGCGCCCAAAGCGCTGCACCACGAAACGGCCCATCTTCTGGCCGGGCACTTCGATCAGCGTATAGGTGATCCAGGACAGCAGGCACACCACCGGCAAGACGACGACAACAACGACCGCGAAGCGCAACGGCGCCGACAGCTCGTGGCCGAACTGGGTGATGACCAGAGCCGCCACCGGCTGGAGAACCAGCAGATGGATCAAATAGATGCTGAAGGAAAGCTCACCCATCAAATGAAAGAACCTGTTGGCGAGCGTCATGGCGATCTTTCTGGCCACGATGCCCATCGTTCCCGGCAGCATCCGGTAGAGAACCAGGGCAAAGAACCCCAGGACGAGCGCTTCCCGCATCAACAGCTTGCTCAGCCCATAGCCGCCGCCGAAGGGCAGCGCCGCCAGCAGCATGGCCAGTGCCAGATGCACGAAAGGCCGCTTCTGCCTTTGATGGACGACGCCCGCCAGCAGCATCCCGCACAGGAAAATCTGCATCTTCAACGGCAGGAACGACGGCATTGGAAAGTGGACCGACAATTGTCCCATCAAGAACACGATCGCGCTGCCGATCGCCGCGACCAGCATGGCCGCCCATAGCCAGTCAAGCCTGCGCACCAGCAGCATGATGGCCGGAAACAGTGCGTAGAACTGCATCTCCAGCCCGAGGCTCCAGTCGGGCAGCGGCGTGCGATAGGCGAAATTCGGCACCAGGCCGAACAGGAACAGCAGATGGGCGCCGATATTCTTGAGGCCGCTGTCGAGATAACGCTCGGGCGCCTGCGGCGACCGCAGCAGGAACTCGTCGATGACCATTCTCGACCCGTAGAGATAGTGGCCAAGCGCCAGGGCAACGAACAGCATGACGTAGAACAGCGGCGCTATCCTGAAATAGCGGCGGGTCCAGAATTTCAGCCAGGTTTCCGGCCTTTGCCAAGGCTCCCTGTCCTGGCGCAGCTGGTAGTGGAACACCATCAGGAAGCCGGACAGCATGATGAACAGATCGACGCCGAGGTCCGGTTCGCCGAGAATAGGAATCTGCCAGCCGGTCAACAACAAGCAGTGCCCGATGAGCACCCAGATCGCGGCAAGCGCCCGAAGCCCGTCCAGGCACTCGATGCGCGATGACCGGGCTTCTGTCATGCCGAACTCCTCGATAGCCATGTTGCAATGCAGCATGGCGGCTGAGGGAGGAATGTCAACCGTGCGGAAGGAACACGATTTGCGCTGGGCTGTTACGGAAAACGCGAAACACCTGAGGGCAATTGTAGAGGCATGCACTTGAACACCCGGGGCGCGAAGGATCGCGGCTTACGCGATCCCGGCAGGCAAGCTCCCGTCTATCTCATCTTCAACCTTGCATGCCGGCGCCAGTACCACCAAGCCAGCACCCGGTTGCGGAACACTCTTCTCATGGCGCCCATGTCACACCCCCAGCAGCACGCGGCGCTGGCCGGTCAGCTCACTGGGCGACAGATCGGTCTTCACCGTTCCTGCGGTGCCGTCATTGGCCGCAAGCTGGGCCCGCAAGGCGGCTTCGCGCGCCTGCACGTCCTTGTCGGCAATGGTCGGTGTCGGCGGCAACGGCTTCAGCGCCGGCGGCTTTTGAAAAAGGCACATAGTTTTCTCCAAAGTGAGAGGCTCTTGTCCAGTCGTAGAGCAGAAAATCCTCGCCGTTCCTGCCATAGCCCGGCAGGCGGCAGCGTTGCGTCGCGCCGAGCCGGCCTAGCCAGCGCAGCGCCAAATCATTGGCGGCCAAGGCGCGGGCCTCGACACGCCAGGCGCCGCGCGCGGCAACTTCAGGCCCGAGCACGGCATGAAAGAACTCCGTAATCCCAGGCACGCAGCGCCTCATGTGGCGCGTGCCCCAGCTCCAGGCGATCCATAAGCCGCCGCGCTGCTCGGCAGCGCCAAAGCCGGCCTCCGGATTGCCGTCGAGCTCGGCGACATAGGCAAACCCTTGCAGCGCCGTCAGCGCCAGCAGCGCAGGCGACCAGGCATCGAACTGGCAATCGATCTCGGCCCGGTCCTCGGGCCGGAGGTTGGCGGCGATGTAGGAGAGGTCGCGCAGGGTGGCGGGAATGATGCGGAGGGTCATGTTGGGTCACTTTCCGGCACGCTGCGAAGCGGAGAGCCCTAGAGAAACGAGGCGCCAAGCTAGATTGACTCTCTTTGCCGTCTGGATTTCCTTGGCCTGTGACTTGTGGATGTACCTATGGGAACAAGCGCATGACTTGTAGTAACTGCGCGCCGATCGAGGAGACCCGTACGATCTTTAGCACCGGTTGTCTCGCGGCGGCGATCACGATGGCCAAAGAGGCCATACGCGACGGTATTCTGCAGCAAGTACCGGGTGGTCCTATGTCGAGTGTCATCCCGCTTTCGGATCTCAACCCGGATGGACCATGGGACGATCTGCTTCGTTACCGCTTTCGCTGCACGACCTGCGCACAGGTTTTCTTGCTCTCCGCAGAGATCTATCATGGCAGCGGCGGCGAATGGGCTAAGGAGCCCGGCTAAGCTTTTCGGCGCTTCCTCACCGAAACGCCCCCAGCGGATCGGCCTGCCCGGCCTTCCGCCGCGCGGCCTTGAACATCGCCGGGTCGACCTGCGCCTCCCTCAGCATCATCACGCCGTAGCGGGTCGCGGCCATCAGATCGTGGCGCAGCTTCACCACTTGGCCGTCCCTGCGATGATAGAGACGGAACTCCTCGAACCAGGGCAAAAGCGTCGAAACCATCTTGAAGCGGCTTGATTGCATGCGGCCAAGCATCGGCCCGACCGCCACCGAACCGCCGGCGAACTGCGCGCGGGTGCCAAGCCTCTACTTGTAAGCCACTGCTGCGCTTGCAGGTCCCGCCAACGGAATAATCTCGCAGCGACTAAACCCTGCCTCTTTGCACCACTCGGTGAACTGGGCGCCGGTGAAGTCAAACGCCTCGCCAAATTCGATCAGCATGTTCAGCGACATCATGAGACCGAAGCCGTTTTGCCTGCGTTCGTCGTCGATGATGTTCTCGATGGCGACCAGCGCGCCACCGGTCGGCAATGCACGGTAGGCCTTGGCGATCAGCATTTTCTTGTTCTCGAGATTCCAGTCGTGAAGGATCATTCCCATCGTGATGATGTCCGCCTTGGGGAATTCGTCCGCGAAAAAGTCGATCGTCTCGGCGATGACCCGGCCGCCGAGATTGCGCTCCCTCAAGCGCCGTTCGGCGATCGGCTGCACATCGGCGAGATCGCACGTCCGGCATTGCATATGCGGATGCCGCGCCGCGACGATGGCCGAAAGCTGCCCGGTTGCGCCGCCTATATCGGCCAGCGTCTTATATTTGGAAAAGTCGAATTTCTCGGCAAACGCCGTGAAATTGCCCATGGAGATGCCGCTCATCGCGTCCATGAACTGCTCCAGGCGCGCCGGGTCCGCATAGAGCTCGCCGAACATCGACTTGCCTGTCTCCTTGATCTCGTTTTGAGGCTTTCCGGTTTGCAATGCCGGTGTGAGATCGCCCCAGAACCGATACAGTCGTGCGTTCGCCATCTCAAGGATTCCACCGATGTATTGGGGGCTCCGCTTGACCAGGAACAGCGCGGTCGATGGCGTATTGCCGTATTTGCCGGTTTCACGGGCGCCGTCCCTCTGCAGCAATCCGAGCGCGACGAGGGTGTCGAGAAAATCATGCGTTGCGCGCGGATGCAGCCCCATCGCGCCTTGCAGTTCGAGGCCCGTTTTGGGGCCGTCCGCAAGCAGCGAGAAGAGTCCCAGTTCCACGGCGCTCAACAATGTCTTGGCTGGCCAGAACCCAAAGCCAATTTGCAGTATGTGGTCTGGAGAAATTCCGTCTTGCATCTGAGCCTCTCCTATCGGCGAACGCCCCCGTGAGGCCACGCCGATGCGTCCCTTGAGCGGGATCATTCGATGCTACACCACGTCCACGGACGTTCACTACAGTTTTCCAATCGGAGCCGGAGCGCATTGCCTCCCTCCCGATTTTCCTCACCGAAACGCCCCCAGCGGATCGGCCTGCCCGGCCTTGCGCCGCGCGGCCTTGAACACCGCCGGGTCGACCTGCGCCTCCCTCAGCATCATCACGCCGTAGCGGGTCGCCGCCATCAAATCGTCGCGCAGCTTCACCACCTGGCCGTCCCTGCGGTGATAGAGCCGGAACTCCTCGAACCACGGCAAAAGCGTCGCAAACACCTTGAAGCGGCCTGAATGCATGCGGTCGAGCATCTCCATCAGCCCGGCTTCGACCGAGACCGAACCGTCGGCGAACTGCGCATGGCTGGCGAGCATGTTCAGCCCGTGTGCGGAATATTGCTTCGCCAGTGCGGTGCCGGCACCTTCCAGCGTCTCGCGGCGGCCGTCGCGCGGCCATGCCCAAGGCAGCCATTCGCCCCATGGTTTCAAGGTCAGCGCCTGCATGGCGGGCGTCTGCTGCGAAGCCCGGCAGGCCTTTGTGACATAGACGACATCGGCCTCCGTATCCCAGGCGAGCTCGACCGCCGCCGACGGATGGTCCCAGCCGAAATCGAGGGCCCCGAGCCGCGGCCAATAGCGCGGCAGCGGGAACGGCTCGCAGGCGATCAGCTCCTCGGCCACCGGAAAGATGCGGCCGGAGCCGAGCACCGGAATGCCCTTGGCCCGCGCCTCACGCTCATGCGCCGGATAGGCGGCAATGATCTCGGCGCGCTGCTGCGGCGTATAGTGCCCGGCATCGTCGATGGTCATGAAGGTGACGTGACGGGTCATTGTTTTTCACCCTCGCGGCATTGAATCGTAGTGGGCGGGTGCGCGCTTCAACGCCCCGCCTCGCGGCTCCGTTTGCATCGCTCGGAACACCTGCCACGGAGCCGGTCGAAAAGTCGGGATCAGATCGCCCGACGTTTGATGCGCACGACTTTCGGCGCCTGTGCATCCATGAACATGTAGCACCGGCCTAGCAGCGCCTTTTTGCCAAAATCATCGAATACGTTCTGCCCGAGCGGCGTGAACAACACCTCGTCGGTCGTCAGTCCGTCCTGGTGGCGAGCCTCGATCTCTGGCCAATGCGCCTTGGCAATGTCGGTCAGCACGACGTTGAAGGCAGGATGATTGTAGCTGACCAACAAATTGCCATCGTCCATATCAGACGGTTTCATGTCCGGGTGGTAGTTGTAGATCTCGGCAAGCGTCTGGATGGCTGCCAAGGATGCAGCGCCATCGGAAAGACCGGCCTCCGTCAGCACACAGGTGCCGTTTTCAAGGATGGCAAAGTCACGCTCCTGGTTGAAGTAGTAGCCAAAGCGCTCTTCGATGCGATCGATGGGCTGCGAAAACGATGGCCGCCATTTCGGGACAGGAGGAAAAGTTGCTGACATGCCGACGTTGCCTTCTGGTGATACGACAATTGACGAAAGGCCGCCGATCAACACCATTCGTCTATTCATAGTTGTGATCTCCCGCCCAATGTAGCCAGTCTAGTTCCGGATCATGGCTTGGCAACCGCGCTGGTCATGAAGGGGACGTGGCGGCTCATGCGAGATACCTTGCTGGAGCAAAACCGGGACGGCGCGCGACGAACACAGGCGGGCCGGCTAATGGCCCTGAAGTATCTTGATCAACTTACTTTCGTAGGTAGGTCGCGACAATCCATTTCTGTAATCCGCATACGTCATTCGCCCGCTCACCGCCGCATCAGTCCAGCGTTTGCAGTACACCTCTGGCAACGCTTCAACACTTGTGTTTATTATTCTTGCCCATTGTTTGCGGTAACCTAGTGGCTTTGCCCCTAATCCCGCCGCACACTGAGTCATGAAATCCTTTTTGAAAGCTGGACTTCTTTGTATTCCAGCGTTGATTGTATTGAACCGGCTCTCAGTCACTACGCATCCTGAAAGCATTATTGCACCGATCACGACTAGCGACCGATAGTGATTTCCCACTGCCCAACCCCTCCGTTACGGCTCTCATCCTCCGTCCAAACAACTACAATTTTGCTGCAAAGAGAAGTGCTCCACACTTATTCCGTGCGCCACAGTCAGCTGGGATAATGATTGCGCCGGGCTGGCTTATTCAGCCGATTGCTTCCCCTTCACCAATGAACCCAACCTCCTCCGCCGACAAGAACAGCAGCACCACATCGCTCATGCCGAGCAGCGGCGTGAAGGTGACGATGGTGATGCCGCCGGTGGCGTTGGTGCGGGTCAGCCCTTCGGAATAGATGTCGAGCGGCGGTTCCTCGTCGAACCAGACGCCGTGCAGCGTTTCGCCCTGCCATTTCTCGCGACCCTTCTCGTAGCTCTTGAACGACAGCACCGATTCGTCGGCCTGGACATCGCCGCCGCCGCCCCAGCGCACCACGACGCTGTCGAGCGCGCCCGGCGCCCGTCCCGCCATCGTGCTGACGAGGGCGTCGGCCGGGATCATGCCGGTGCCCCAGGCCGCCTGCTGCTGCGGCGGGCCGATCAGGATGCGCTGCGGGTTGTCGCGCGTGCTTTCGCCGGTGACGCCGGCCGCCCACATCCGAACCGGACAATCGAAAACCTTGCCTTGCCACCAGTCGGGATAGCGGCCGGTGAGATGCATCGCCCATTCGGCGCCGCCGGCCCTGGTCTTGCCGAGCTGGTTGCCGGCCATGAACAGGCGCTCGCGATTGGTCGCGCCGGCGGCGTGGAACTCGGCCTGTCGGGGATAAGGCCGATAGGCGGCAAGCTGGTTAGTGCGGCGCCTGCGGTCCAGCTCCGCCAGCAGGCTGAGATATTCCGTCCTTGCCGCCCGGCTGTGCGAGGCCTTTTGCGAAGCCCGGCTTCTCGAGGAACGGCCTAAGGACGGCTTCGAGGCCGCGGATGCGCTGCCTGATTTCGTCATCGCTCAATGCATCCAGGTTGTTGATGTTGACATTAAGATCCTTGGGCAGCACCGACAGCACGAGCTTCAGGTACTGATCGGGCTTTTCGGCGCGCACCTCGGCGATGACGCCGGCGCCATGGGCGCGAAAATCAGCGCGGATCGCTTCGAGAAAGCCGTCAGCCAGCGTCTTCTTCGGCCGCCTGGTTCGGCTGCCGGGTGCTTGGTCGTGCGGCTGCGGATCGCCGGTAGAAGGAGCCTTGGCCATGCCCTACTCCGCCGTCCCGGCGGACATCGGCTTCTTGTTGCCTGGCCGCACGATGCGCCTGCGCGGCCGGGCCTTCTTGCCGGCCCGTGCCGACTTTGGCTTCCGCGGCTGGCTTGCCGGTTTCGCATCAGTCGTCGTGCCAGGCTTCATCGCACCGGCGTCGGGCAAGGCGTTCAGCCTTGCCCTGAGAATTGCCGCCGCCTTGTCGTCGAGTGCTCCCGACGGGAAGCCGAAGCCGCCGACCGCATCGACGGTACCGCCACGCACCATGCCGATCCGCACGCCGGCGGCGACCTGCTCGAAGCGGCCATGGCGGGCATAGGGTGCGGCGCCGGCGAACTCGCCAATAGCGCTGACGGCCTCGCGGCCGTCATCGTCGGTGATGATCGTGGCGTAACGGTTGGACATGGGGTGTTCTCTGAAATGGGCGCACGGGCGCGTTGGGAAATCTATGGACGATAGGTGGTTGCGGACCGGGATAGTCGGTCGCGTTCATTCGCGCCGACATACCTCGGCAGCACACGCAACATTCGGTCGAACAGGAGCCCGAAATGAAAAACCCGCCTCGGCGGGCGGGTCGTTGGAGCCAATTGGCACCATACCCAAATTAGTAGCATAGCTGCCGGCACAAAGCAAGAACAAAATGTGGCACGGCGGCAGAAAAATGCGCTGCCGACTTCGCATCCCCGTCGGTGAACGGATGGAAAGAGGGGCGAAAAGGCGGGGCATTGCGTGAGACTTGCGTTGATGGGATGGTGGTTGCGCTTGAGGGGAACGCGTCATGGGCAATGTCACCAGTCACTACGGCAGCGAGGGCAGCGACGGCATCGTCGATCGCATATTGGCCGCGATCCCGGGCGCCGACCCGGCCGGCAAACTCGCGGCCGCGCAACTCTATCCGTTCGATCAGTTCCATGGCCGCGAACTGACCGCCACGCAGGAGCATGCGGCCCGTCTTGCTCCTTCGCCGACAGATCGAATCCTGGATATCGGCAGCGGCATTGGCGGGCCGGCAAGGTTTCTGGCCTCGGCCTATGGCTGCGAGGTCGACGGCATCGACCTGACACCAGCCTTTGTCGCCGCGTCGAGCCGACTGACCGCACTCAGCGGACTGGCAGACAAAGTTCGCTTCCATCAGGCCGACGCAACGAAACTGCCTTTTGGCGACAGCACCTTCGATGCGGCGATCTGCTTCTATGTGGGCATGAACATCGAGAACAAAGCCTCGGTCATCGACGAGGCCTGGCGCGTGCTGAAACCGCGAGGCAGGCTGATCTGGACCGAAGCCGTGCTCGCCGGCGGCGAGCCCTACTATCCCATGCCCTGGGCGGTTTCTGCGGCGACCAGCCACCTCGCCGATCGGGAAAAATTGAAAACCCTGTTTGTCGATGCCGGATTTCGCATCGACGAAATCGTCGACGAAACCGGCGAACATGTTGAGCTGGCGCTGAAGAGAGCCAATTCCGGCATCGTGCCCTCGCCGGCGCAGCAGCAGGCAAACGAAGTCGTCATGGGCGCGGAATTCCTGCAGCGCCGCCGCAACTATATCCGAAGCCTGAGTGACGGAAAGCTCGCCTCGCTCGCCGTGATCGTCTCCAAACCGGCCTGAAAACAAAAAACCCGCCTCGGCGGGCGGGTCGTTGGAGCCAATTGGCACCATACCCAAATTAATAGCATAGCTGCCGGCACAAAGCAAGAACAAAATGTGGCACGGCGGCAGAAAAATGCGAATTCCGTTCAGCGCCTCGCCTTGTCCGCCTCCCGATTGACCTTCCAAGAAGACCGCTAGGCTGCATTCCTTCGCGCCCCTCTCTGTCCTGCCGGACATCTCCCCCACTTGGGGGGAGATCGGCTTTCGCGCCGGCTTTCGCCAATCTCCAACGTTGCAGGAAGAGCGCAACGCCGAAACCGCCAATCTCCCCACTTGAGGGGGAGATGGCCGGCAGGCCAGAGGGGGGTACTGTCCCGGGCGCTGTCCCGCCGACTTAAAGCCGGCAACACAAGCAACGTTCGATCAAAAAGAAGCCTGAAAACAAAAAACCCGCCTCGGGCGGGCGGGTCTTTGGAGCCAATTGGCACCATACCCAGATTAATAGCATAGCTGCCGGCACAAAGCAAGAACAAAATGTGGCACGGCGGCAGAAAAACCGAATTTCTCTTCGGCGCCTCGCGTTGCCCGCCAGCCACTTTGTGGGCGCGAACGCAGCGTCGGCAATTGGCGCTTCCTCCATTTGCCGAGGCATCTCACCGGCCGACGAGCAGCCGCAGCCGCGGATCAGAACAGGCATTCGCGCGTTTGAACCCCAGCCAATGGGAGCAAAAGCCATGAACGTCGCCAATCTGCAACTCGAAGGCCTGCTGATGGCCATCGCATCGATCAATCAGGTCCTGGTCCGCAAGGGCGTGGTCTCCGTCGAGGAGATAGACATCGCCTTGCGCAAGGCCGAAGCCAGCGAGACCAACGAGGAAAGGTCCGAAGGCATGTCGGCGTCGAGCCGCGATGCCGTCAACTTCCCGATCCGGTTGCTGGAGTTGGCCAATCAATGTCAGCCGGAGACGGACATGCCGTCCTTCTCGAAACTGGCGCGCATGGTCGGTCAGATCAAGGAACCTTACAACGACCAGATGTGACGCGGCGATCATAACTGACGCCGCGACAACGGCTTGCCGCGGCGGGGTCGCAAGACTGCTGGCGGCGCCTGCTAGCGGCCCTGCAGGATCTTGATCAACTTGCTGCTGTCGGCCCCCGGCGAGGAAAGCCTGCGGTAGTCCGCGTAAGTCAGCCTGCCATTAGCAACGGCATTGAAGAGCCGGCCACAAAAGGCGCTGTCGTATTTTGCGACACTGACATTCATGATTGCTGCGTAAGTCTTTCTTTCGTTGAGCGGCGTGGACCTCTCGCGTGCAATGCATTCGTTGATCGCCACGCGCTTGGTGACAGGGCTGCCTTCAAGCGTGGTATGCATCGTGTTGAATTCGCCTTCGGTCAAGGTAGTGCAGCCGGCAAGCAGAGACGTGCCGATCATGGCGGCAGCAAAACGCGTGGCGATGTTCATGAATTCCCCCTCAAGACCCATGTCTTGCTTAGCCCGCCGAAAGTTGGAAGTACAGAGGGAATGCAGGCGCATCTACAAAAAGCATAAACCTCGAACGCTCGTACTTTAGCTGTCGGTTTTATTGCGCGCGACCTGCGGATGGCCGGAATGACGGTACCCGGCCGTTCTCGATCGTCACGACGATGCTGGTGCGGATCGTGCTGCCGATCTGGCCCTGGTCGCGGTCATAGACCCGGCCGGGATCGTCGCCACCCTTCTGAGCGCCTTTACGAGAACGCCGGATGCGAGATTGGGCATCACCCCCTGCCAAGCCTCAGCGCCAGGACCCTGCCCGGCCCGTGCACGGCGGCGAACAGCAGCCCGGCCAGGAAGGTGAAGTGATCGACGAAGAAGCCGAACTCCGCCTGGTTGCCGGCCCAGTGCGACGGCCCGTGGAAGGCGAAGCCGAGGAACAGCACATAGGCGCCGGCGACGAGTGCTGCCCATGAGAAGAAGGCGCCAGTCAGGAAACATAGAACGAGGACGACCTCGAGCAGGGCTGCGCACCAGGCCAGGAACAGCGGGAACGGAAATCCAGCCGCCGCGATATAGCCGGCGGTGGCGCCGATATCGATGAATTTGAAGATCACGGCCATCAGGAAGACGGCGGCGAAGATCAGGCGGGCGATAAGGATTGCCGCGGTCTGCCACGGCGACTGAACGGTTGATTGAGCGGTTTCCAAGGTCATGATGTCCTCCCAAGAGTTACGGTGGTTGTGCCCCAAGGACGCACCACCAGCCGCAAGCCCGACATCATCCCCCGAAAAACCTGAGAGATACAAGCGCCGGCACCAAAGTGGCGCCTTCCCTTCTCCCCTTGTGGGAGAAGGTGTCGCCGAAGGCGACGGATGAGGGGTGCTCCAGCTTGGCGCCGGCGGCACTCCGTCCAACACCCCTCATCCGTCTCGGCGCTGCGCGCCGATCCACCTTCTCCCACAAGGGGAGAAGAAAGGTTGCGCTACCCCAACTTGACCCCCGGCTTGCTGATCGGCTCGCGTACCGTTCCATACTGGCTGCCCCAGCGGTCGGTCATCGCCCAGCGTATGTCCCAGAGTTCCGGGAAGAAGCGGTGGCGGGCGCCGGCTTCCAGCAATTCGACCGGCCGGCCCTTCAGCGATTTCGCGCCGAGGCCGATCGTGCGGTGGATGAGATAGAGGTGGTTGGCACGGAATTTCTGGAACAGCTCGTCGAACTCGATCAGCGCTTCGGCAACGACATAGCTGTCGCCGTGATCGTAGCCGGTATCGTAGACATCCTCGACCGAAAGGCCGCGGTCGTCGAGGTACGACGCCTTGAAGGCCCGCCACAGATCGGGCGGCAGGCGCAGCAGTTGCTTGAAGCCCGGCGATTCCTGGCCGCTGCCATTGCCGAGCTGCAGCCGGATCTGCTGGTATTCCTTGGGCGACATGGTTTCGAGCAGGTCGAGCTGCGCCGTCATCAGCCGCATCAGCCGGTGCACGCGCCCCATCAGCGTGACGATGCGATGCGTGTCCTGCTTTTCCAGGAAATCAACGACATCGACCAGCGTATAGGCGATGAGCTTCATCCACAGCTCCTCGACCTGATGAACGATCTGGAACTGCAACTCGTCGGCATTCACCATCTCGGCCAGCGGCTTCTGGCAGGCAAGCAGCCTGTCGCATTTGAGGTAGACGCCATAGTCGCGCATCTCAGGCGTTTCGATGCGGGCATAATAGTCCTGCTTGTCCATGGCCATGCTCCTTGCCCCGGCCGTTGGGCCGCAGGCGCTTGTTGGATCCCGGTCCCTCAAGTCTAATCGCTTTCTTGCCGAACATTGTCCCTTTCTGTTATTCGATTGGCGGGAAACGAAGGACGAAAATTGCCGCTGAAGCAGATTGGAAGAACGAATGATGCTGGATGCGGTCGACCGGAAGATCGTCGCGGCGCTCGAACGCGAGGCCCGTATCTCCTTTGCCGCGCTCGCCGATGAGGTCGGCTTGAGCAAGACGCCGTGCTGGAAGCGGGTCAAGGCGCTTGAGGACGCCGGCGTCATCCGCGGCTACTCGACCCGGATCGACCCGGCCAAGCTCGGCTTCGGCATCGAAGCCTTCATCCAGGTGTCGATCGATTTCGAACTGTCGGACGCCTTCGAGGCGGCGGTCAAAAAGCATCCGCTGATCCGCCGCTGCCACGCCACGACTGGCGAGGCCGACTATCTCCTGCAGATCGTCACCGTCGACATGATGGCGCTCGACAGGATGCTGCGCGAGGAGCTCAGCCGGCTGCCCGGCGTGCGGCGCACCATCACCTCGATGGCGATGCGCGAGATCAAGGGCGGCATCTCGTTCGCCAATGCCGTCGGGCATACGCAGACCAAGCGTTAGACCGGTCAGGCCCTGGTCATCAATTCGCGTCCCAGCCGCTTCGGTTGCTCGGCGCGCAGAACCACATTTGTCGTCACCGTGCCGTACCGGCCGATGCTGTCGACGATGCTTTCAAGATCGGGCGGTGACGGGACCACGACCTTGACCAGAAAACAATCCTCGCCGGTCACCCGCAGCACCTCGACCACCTCCGGCAATTGGGCGAACTTCTTCAGGCAGGCCTGGATATGCTCATGCGTGGTGCGCAGGCGGATGACCGCCATGGTGCCGAGCCCGAGCGCTGCCGAATTGATCACCGCCTTGTAACCGGTGATGACGCCGCGCTCCTCCAGCCGCTTCACCCGTTCCGAGGTGGCGGGCTGGGACAGTCCGACGCGGCGGCCAAGCTCGGAGATGCCGATGCGGCCATCCTCCTGCATGATCTCAATGATCGCCAGATCGGTGGGGTCGAGCCTTGGCCGATAATCGCCGTTCCGCATGATCGCCCTTTAATCCATCGGATTTCGTCGCTGCTTTCCGATGATCTCTCATTCCGCCACCTGGGAGAAGACCTAGAATTGCACGCGCTGCATCAGGAAAGAAGGGCTTCGCATGACCGACTTCATCATTGTGCCGGGCATCGGCGGATCGGGCGAAGCCCACTGGCAGACACGTTGGCAGCAGGCAAACCCGGCGATGCGGCGGTTCAACCCGGCGAGTTGGGACGCGCCGGACGTCGACGACTGGGTGGCTGCGCTGGAAACCGCTGTATGCCAGGCAAGGACACCGCCGGTGCTCGTCGCCCATAGCCTCGGCTGTCTGCTGGTCGTACACTGGCAGCGGATCTCCCCCCGCTCTATTGGCGGCGCGTTGCTGGTCGCGGTTCCGGACCCTGCGTCGCCGGCCTTCCCCTCCTCCGCCCGGGCCTTCGCCGACGCACCGCAACAACGGCTTCGCTTTCCGTCGCTGATTGTCGCCAGCACCAACGATCCCTACGGCTCGCTGGACTATGCCAGGGCGAAATCCGAGCGATGGGGCAGCGATCTCCATATCGCCGGACCGCTTGGCCACATCAATGGCGACAGCGGGCTCGGCGACTGGCCGGCGGGAATGGAGCTGCTGACAGCTTTTCTAGGTCAAACGCAGGCAATCGCCCGAGGCGCCGTGCTTCAGCCGTAACCGCACCAGGACGGCTATCGCGCCGCCGCCCTGATCTGGTTTGCGCCGCGCCTCAGTTCGATGCTGCGGCAGGCGTGCTGAGTTCGAGGAACGGTACGGTCGAGCCCGGGATCATCGACTTCGGCAATTCGCCGTTCCATCTCTCCGCCTTGGTCAGTTCGACCAGCAGCGGATTGTTGGCGATTGCGGCGGCGCGAGCCTTGATGGCGCCCGCGGTCGCATCGCCTTCGACCCTGGTCTTGTAGGCGCTGGCCTCGGCTTCGGCCTTGACGCTGTCGGCGCGGCCCTTGGCCTGGGTGACGGCGATATCGGCCTTGATCTTTTCCTGCTGCAGGTTCTGTTCCTGCTTCTGCACCTCGACCTGCGCCGTCATCCTGGCTTCGACCGCCTGCTCGTAGGCGTCGGAGAAGTCGATGTTCTCGACCTGCACGCTGTCGATCATCACCGGGCCGTCGGTTACCGCCGCGATGGCCTCGGCGACGTCCTTGTTGAACTTCGCCCGGTTCTGGATAACCGACACCGCGTCGTACTGGCCGAACACCGTCTTGATCTCCTGCGGTGCTTTCCTGGCAATGACGCGGTCGGCCAGTGCCTCGATCGATCCATAATTGGTGTAGACGTTGCTGACTTCGGCGGCCGGCACGTGGAAATTGACGGTGACGCGCATGTCGGCCGGTTGCTGGTCGCGCGAATAGGCCTGCATGGCCGGCAGGCCGCTGCAATCGTTCTGGTTCTCGCAGCCCCATTTGAGCACCTGCTGGCGCAGGCTGATCTTCTCGACACGCTGTAACCACGGCAGCTTGAAATGCAGTCCGGGATCAACGACCGAACTCAGCGCTCCGTTGGTCAAGAGCACGCCGCGGTCGCCCTGATCGATCGTGTACCAGGATCCAAACAGCGCAAAGACGCCGAGCGCCATGATGACAAGTGCGATCAGGCCGGAACCGATCGACCCCGATGCCATCCCCGGCTTGCCCTGCGGACGACTTGAATTGCCTTGCGTTTCGGTCATCACCCCACCCCAACCTGATTGCCCGTGCTGCTTTTGCCCACAATAGTGGCGGCATTGCAATCCTCTGGATATGGAAAGACCTTCGGGGCAGCCGGCCGGACCGGCGGGTGGTTCAGGCTGGCCAGCCGATTTCCCCTGCAGCCGCGGCTGCGGGCTGGGACGCGTTGCCTGGCGTCTGCTTCTGCCGTCCGGCATCGGTTCTGCGCTTCGGGCAATCCTCGTAGTCGTGGTCGCAGATTGCGAAGGCTTGCGCACCGGCAAGGTCGATTTCGCCACGGAACCGCTGCCGCCGCATGAAAGTTATCTGCTCATTGCAACGGGAGCACAGGACATGGCAGACGACCCGAACCGCAACGAGACCGGAGCGAGGAAATATCCGGCAAAGACGAGCCCCGACGCGGCCGACGAATTTTCGCAGGATGCGGCCGGCAACAAGCCACCTCCCGGCGGCATGGGATTGACCAGGCCGGCTGACGATTTCGACGACAGGACCCTGCATTCGGAGGGCCAGAACCCGCCGCGCGCAGCGATCCGGCCAGACGGCAAGGCCACCGCCAAGAAGCCCGGCAAGGACGCAAGACGATGAACGTCGCCAATCTCCAGCTCGAAGGATTGATGATGGCGATCGCGGCCGTCAACAACGCGCTGGTCCACAAGGGCCTGCTGTCGGTCGACGAGGTCGACATGGCGTTGCGCCGGGCCGAGGCGGCGATGACCAGCGAGGAGCGTCTCTATGAAGACATGTCGCCATCCAACCGCGACGCCGTCTGCTTTCCGCTCAGGCTGCTGCAGGCGGCCAACAATGCCCAGGGTGAAACCGGCGTACCGTCCTTTGCCGAACTGGCCAGGATGGTCGGCCGGACCAAGGAGCCCTATAACGACCAGATGTGATGGAGGACGCCATGGCCGACGACAAATCCAAGACCAAGCAGGATCGCAAACTGGTCTCAGGCGAAGAGCCTTACGAGGTCGCTGCCTTTGCCCGCAAATACGGCATACCGCAAAGCGAGGCCGCGACCATCATCAAGCGCTACGGCCCCTCGAGGAGGAAGCTCGACGCGCATATGGCGAGCCGCAACGCCTGATCCAATTCTAGCGGTGGCCGCCGTTCACGCCGGAAGCGTCCCTGCCCTGCCGCCTTGTCGAGAGTATCGGCACCGTCAGCCGTGACCTGTCGGGTTCGCCCCTGTGGGGATTCAACGCCTGGTTTTGACAGCCGCGGAATACTCTCGCGGCGCAACAACTCATTTACCTCGACGCTGTACCAGTCCGATGAGCAAAGCCGGGGGGTCGGATGCAGGAACAATTATTGCGCTACGAATGTGTCATGGAGCCGAACGGCCGATGGATGGTGTGGGACATCGTTCACGATCTGCCGGCGCAATTTTCGCAAATCGCGCTGATCGGCCTGAGCCGTCGTGAAGCGGTTTCGCTCTGCCGGCTGCTCAACGAGACGAGCCGTTCCGAGACGCGGCAGAGCCGGGCCTCCTGAGAAGCATGCTCTCAGGCCTGCCCAAGCGCGAGGGGATCTACATGCGATCGACAATATTCGGTCTGGTCCTGCTGCTGCCGGCCGCCGCCCTGGCAGAACCGATCGAGACGCAGAAGATCATCACGGCGGCGACCGGCGACTGGAACAGCGACGGCGCCGCCGATCTGGCGATGATCGTGGAGACCGAGCCCGGCCATCCCATGGACATGTATTTTTTCCTCAAGGATCGCGATGGCGATTTTCTAAAACCTGCCGGGGTCGTGCATGAACAGATTTACGGCGAATGGAAGGATTATGACCGGCCGGGCCCCGCCACATCCGACACCGAGCCCGAACTCACCGCGCTCCCCAACGGTTCGATCAAGCTCTATGTTCCGGCGATGGAGATCGGCAGCGAGCGGACCAATAAGACGCTGACGCTCGCCTGGCGCAACGGCACGTTCGTCGTCGCCGGTTTTGCCTACGATTATTGGGATTACATGGACGACAATGTTGCCGGCGACTGCGACTACAATGTGCTGACCGGCAAGGGCAAAAGCAGCAAGAAGCTGGCGGACGGCAGCACCAGGCAAGCGACCGTATCGGTCGAAGGCAAGGTCATCCCATTTGCGGAATGGACCCCGGGCACTGGCTTCAGCGCTTGCGGAGAGTGAGAGGTTTCGGTTGCCTCACTGCAGCGGCGGCTTCCACAGCAGGCTGTTGCGATCGGCGGACTTGACGCGCAGCCAGGTTTCGCGGCCATCGCGCAGCACCCGGAGCGGGATCTCGGCACCCGCCGGGCCGCTCTTCCAAAGCTTGCGATAAAAATCGGCAAGCCCATCGACCGCCGTGTCGCGGACATCCGAGATGACATCGCCTTGGCGAAGGCCCGCCTGGGCGGCTGGACCGCCCTCGGCGACGCTCATCACCACGACCTTGCCGTCGCTCTCGGCCGAGAAGGCGCCGAGCCACGGCCGCGGCGGCCTGGCGACCTGCCCGCGCGTCAGCAGATCGTCGAGGATGGGCGGCAGAAGATCGATCGGCACCACCATGTTGATGTCGGCGACCTCGCCGTTGCGGCTCATCTGCAGGCGCAGTGAACCGATGCCGAGCAGCCTGCCATCCGCGCCGATGAGGCCGGCGCCGCCCCATGAGGGGTGAGCCGGCGCCGTGAAGATCGCCTCGTCGAGCAGATATTCCCAATAGCCGGCGAATTCCTG
Source organism: Mesorhizobium sp. M0437 (assembly GCF_040321335.1). NCBI lineage: Bacteria > Pseudomonadati > Pseudomonadota > Alphaproteobacteria > Hyphomicrobiales > Phyllobacteriaceae > Mesorhizobium > Mesorhizobium sp. M0437. The sequence goes on along the minus strand of NZ_JAMYRK010000070.1, from coordinate 10,562 downwards.
CTTGGTGACGATCCGCGCCCGCACGGAGCGGCCGACGCCGTCGGCGAGCACGACGGGATCGCCGATCTTGGCCCTGGACGCATCGCCGAGCGCAATGGCGGGCAGCCCGAGCGGCGCCAGCGCCTGCACCAGGCCGAAGCCCGACTCCTGGTCGTAGGCGAGCGCATGGGCGGGAACGACGCGCCCGTCCTGGTCGGCCAGCCAGACCTCCTCGGCCTCGGTGATGAGATAGCCGATGGTGAGTACCAGCCCGTCGCCGCGGATGACCACGCCACTGCCCTCGCGGCGGGTGCCAAGTGTATTTGCCGTGAAGGCGTCCTCTGGCACGGTGGCGCGGACGGCCACGATGGATCGCAAAAGGGGTTCGATATTCATGCTTTGGTTCCTGGCAATGTTCGCAGCTGATATGGGCTATAGGTATGGCGCAGGTGATCAGGCGCAAGAGGTGGCGCCGGCTTTGGCGTGGACCGGCGCCGCGCCGTTCGCGCCGGGGTTTTGCAACAGCGCCGGCAGCCCTATCTGTACCTACGGCTATCCCAAGCTGCCCTATGCAAAGTTCCTCCGCCATTGCCCACGTTGATATCTGATATCCTCCCAACCCAACCCTTCCAAAGGCCTCCCAAATGAACGACTACGCAACGGACCAATACACGCCGCCAAAAGTCTGGACCTGGAACAAGGCAAATGGCGGCGCTTTCGCCAGCATCAACCGGCCGATCGCCGGCCCGACGCACGACAAGAAACTGCCGGTCGGCAAGCATCCGCTGCAGCTTTATTCGCTGGCGACACCGAACGGCGTCAAGGTGACGATCATGCTGGAGGAACTTCTGGCGCTCGGCCACAGCGGCGCCGAATACGACGCCTGGCTTATCAGGATCAACGACGGCGACCAGTTCGGCAGCGGCTTCGTCGAGGTCAACCCCAACTCGAAGATCCCGGCCATGATGGATCGCAGTGGGAAAAAGCCGGTCCGCATCTTCGAATCCGGCTCGATCCTGCTCTACCTCGCCGAAAAATTCGGCGAATTCCTGCCGACGGAGCAGCCGGCTCGCGCCGAGACGCTGTCATGGCTGTTCTGGCAGATGGGCTCGGCGCCCTATCTCGGTGGCGGCTTCGGCCATTTCTACGCCTATGCGCCGACGAAGATCGAATATGCCATCGACCGCTTCGCCATGGAAACCAAGCGGCAGATGGACGTGCTCGACCGACGCCTCGCCGAAAGCGAGTATTTAGGCGGCAGCGACTATACGATTGCCGACATTGCGGTGTGGCCCTGGTATGGCGGGCTGGCCAAGGGCCGTATGTATGACGATTCCGGCGAGTTCCTGCAGGTGGAGCAGTACAAGAACGTGCAGCGCTGGGCCGACGCCATCGACGCGCGGCCGGCGGTCAAGCGCGGCCGCATGGTCAACCGCACCTTCGGCGAGCCTTCGATGCAGCTGCACGAGCGCCATGACGCCAGCGATTTCGAGACCAAGACGCAAGACAAGCTCGCGGCGCGGCGCCAAAAGGGGAAGTAAGGGCGCGCGGCAGCATTCCCTCCCCCTTGTGGGGAGGGTTAGGGTGGGGGTCCATCTTCGTAAGAATCCAAATGCGATTGCCCCGCCACAAGGGGGGAGATCGGCAGCTTCGGCCGACTGCTCAAGCTCGCCTTCACCGCCGCCATCCACAGCCGGTCGATGTTGGCCAGGAATTTCTCGTCGAGCTTTTCGAGGTGCTTCCAGTACATGCCGTCCTCGAAGAAATAGCCGAGTTCCTTCTCGATCCTGTCGGCCTCCTCCGCCTGATCGAGCCGCAGGCCGGCAAGCATCTCGGCCTTCATTTCCGAAAGCCGCGAGGAAGAAAGCGCGCCGACTTCATCGAGCGTCAGCCGCGGGAAGACCAGCCGGCTGCGCGGCAGGTCGGATAGGTTGACGCACAGGCAGCCGCGCCGAAGCGCATGGATGAGCAGGCGGGCCGACTTCGCCTCGAGGTTGCGCAGGGTGACGTCGTTGCGCAGCGGATCGGCGCGGCCGACGCCGTAAAAATGCGTGTTGCCGGGCTGGTCGTAAATCATGTCGCAGCCAAGGAATGCCAGCACGTCCGGCTTCTGACTGTGGATCGTCCAGTAGGCCGCCGTCATCGACATGGTGCCCCCGGCATAGACGAAGCCGCCAAAGCTGTTTTGCGCCGGCACGTAATGCGAGGCGCTGAAGATCTGCGCCTGCTGCAGGGGATCGCCTTGCGGCATCCGCTCCGCCGGGAAATCGCCGGCATGGACGAGGAAATCCCAGTCGGGCCGCACGCGCCAGGCGTTGTTGATGGCGACGATCTTGCCGAAGGCCTGCTTGGGCCAGGCGGCGCAGCGCACCACATCGGGGGCGCTGCCGAGCAGTAAGATCACGTTTGGCGTTCCGTCGATCACCACAACCCTCTCGACCGGCCCAAATGCATCTGCCGCCCGGGTGAACGGCTTTATAGCCTCAACCGCCTATCGAAAACACCAGCCGGATTTAGGCTGCATCAACGAAAGGGAGCTTGCCAGCCGGTTGTAAAATATGGCCTTAGGCACGGTCGTACAAGCAGCAGGCAGGTTTTCCCGCTAGCCCAAAAACGACGATATGAGTTGGGCGATATATATTAGTTGGCTAAACTAGCGGAACGTCCAACGCACATTCCCAGAACCGAACATGTCCTGTCTAGACCATGATATCTATATGGGACATTACTGCATAAGCTGAATGCGACCTCGACGGTTCGGCGGCACAGCCCTCAGACGCCGCGGCTTTGCCGCCGCGCCTTTCGCCCCGGATCCGTAGATCAACCGGACGACGAACAGGAAATATCCAACCTGCATGACGATCAAGGTCAAGATCGTCCAGGCCAGCGTCTTCCAGATTGAACCCGTCGCAAAGTAAGTCGAGATCGCCACGATGGACGATGTGGTGGTCAGCCCCACCAGGAACTGTGGAAAGTTCATGACTTTTCTGCGCCGCCCCGAAACTCGCAACAGCCGGGACGAACTCCCCTAACCCATTACCCCGGGCCAACGTTTTCATTATTTTAGCAATTGCGCAAGCACCAAATAGAACAGCAGTTAACGCATGTTTCCGTGATCAAGGGCTGCATGTCAGGTCACCAAGGTGGGCTGGCTTGGACAGCGGCTGCGCGTCCCCTACTCCCCAGCAACCTCCCTATACGCCCTCACCGCCCCACAAAGCCCACGTATCCTCCACGTCTCCCCTTCGCGCGCCTCGAGATAGGACGGGCCGAGCGGGACTTTCCCTCCGCCGTCCGGCAGGTCCAGCACGTAGACGGGATTGCAGATGCCCGAGAGGCGCGCACGCAAGGCGCTGACCAGCGCCTGGCCCTCGGCGATCGTGGTGCGCCGGTGCGCCATTCCGCGCACGAGATCGCCGTGGTGCAGGTAATAGGGTTTGACGCCAAGGCGATACATCAGCTCGCGGCACAGCTCTTCCAGCACCTCGACCGTATCGTTCACGCCTTTCAGCAGAACGCTCTGGTTCAGCAGCACGAAGCCGCCCTGCCGCAACGTGCGGCAGGCCCGCTCGGTCGCCTCCGTGATTTCGCGTGGATGGTTGAAATGGGTGACGACAGTGACCATCAGCCGGCCCTGCAAGGCTTGAATCAACCCGCCGGTGACGCGCGACGGCAGCGCGACGGGTACGCGAGTGTGGATGCGCAACAGCCGCACATGCTGGATCGCCTCGACACGGGCGCGGATTTCCGCCAGCGCCCTGTCCGGCAGCGACAGCGGGTCGCCGCCGGTCAGGATCACCTCGCGGATTTCCGGATGGGCCGCGATATAGGCGAAGGCCGGCTCCAGCGCCTCGCGCGAAAAACCCCGGCCGATCGAGGTCAGCTGCTCCTTGCGAAAGCAGAACCGGCAATAGACCGCGCATTGATAGGTCGGGAACAACAGAACCCGGTCGGCATGTCGATGCGTCAATCTAGGCACGGGACTGAAGGCGTGGTCGGCGATCGGATCGTCGAGTTCGCCCTCCTGCTCTGCCAGTTCGTCGGGCGACGGGATGACCTGAAGCCGTATCGGATCGGCGGGGTCGTTCCAGTCGATCAGGTCGAGATAGGCCTTGGGAATGCGAACCTTGTGGCGCGTGGCCGCGGCTTTGGCCGCCGCCCGCTCGGCTGGCGACAGCGGCAGCGAATCCAGATCGCCTACCTGCCGCACGCCCTCGCGAACATCGTCCCGCCATGCGGCATCCGCCTCGCGAGCGCGCCGGTCATCGGCTGCCACGCCGGCCGCATCGACCGCCATGCTGGCGTCGGGGATGTCGGGATGTGAGGTCATCGCAGGCTCCTTGAATTTCGGGCCGGGGTACAGCATTGAAGCCAGGACTTGAAGGCAATAAGCGGTGTTTGGCCGGATTGGAGGGCGCGGCAGGAAGCCACAACCGGCCATGGTCAGAACAATCGTCCAACATCGCTGACGCAAAACATTAGCTTGCTCTTATATTAGCTTGAGCGTATACACATAAACGGCCGGTGATCTACCCCCCAACCGGTTAGGCTCGGCGCCAGTTCCCTCCCTACCCCTCAGGTCAACGACGCCGGGCCGCTCGGGCCCGCCCGGTCGCCCGCGGTCGAGACCGGATCGTCGACCTCTTCGATGTCGATCATGCCCCCTGCTCAAGCAGCACCCAGCTGAACATGCCAGCTGAACACATCGGCGATGCCCGCGTCTCTCGGCCTTCCCGTCGCCGGCCGCGGTCGCTAGTCTCGGATTGTGAAAAAGCTGGAGAACAGCGTATGGCGAACGACTTGTCGCCAAGGCTTTTGGAGATCGTCAATGCGCTGCCTTTGTGGCAGGGCATGCGAGTGCTGGAGATTGGCTGCGGACCGGGTGCTGCAGCGCGCGAGATCGCGCGCCGGATCGGCGGCGGGCACGTGCTGGCGATCGACCGCTCGGCCAAGGCCATCGCGCAGGCCGGGGCCGCCTCGCGCGCCGAGATTGCGGCAGGCCGGCTGAGCCTTCGCCAGATCGCCATCGAGGACTTCGAGTTGGAGGCCGATGAGAAGCACTTCGACATTGCCGTTGCCGTGCGCGTCGGCGCGCTGGACGGGCGTCATCCCGAAGCAGGAAAAATTGCCCTGCGACGGCTCAAGGCGGCGTTGACCGCGCAAGGCCGGCTGTTCATCGACGGCGGCGATCCGCTGCGCGAAATTGCGATACATGGCTGAGCATCTCGTGCTTGGCCTCCGGCATCGAGCGTCTACGTGACCGTGAGCGGCAGAGCCGGCCTCAGCTCCGCAACCCCGGCGCCTCCTGCCCTGTGCGCTCGACATATTCGGTATAGCCGCCGCCATAGGTGTGGATGCCCTCGGGCGTCAGTTCCAGCACCCGGTTCGACAGCGCCGCCAGGAAATGGCGGTCGTGCGAGACGAACAGCATGGTTCCCTCGTACTGCGACAGTGCCGTGATCAGCATCTCCTTGGTGGCGATGTCGAGGTGGTTGGTCGGTTCGTCCAGCACCAGCAAATTGGGCGGATCGAACAGCATCAGCGCCATCACCAGCCGCGCCTTCTCGCCGCCCGACAGCACGCGGCATTTCTTCTCGATCTCGTCGCCGGAAAAGCCGAAGCAGCCGGCCAGCGCCCTGAGCGGCGCTTGGCCGGCCTGCGGAAACGCATCTTCCAGCGTCTGGAACACGGTGCGCTCGCCCTCCAGCACTTCCATGGCGTGCTGGGCGAAATAGCCCATCTTGACGCTGGGCCCGCGCGCCACCGTGCCATTGTCCGGCTCGGAAGCGCCAGCGACCAGCTTCAGCAGCGTCGACTTGCCGGCGCCGTTGACGCCCATGATGCACCAGCGCTCGCGGCGGCGCACCTGAAAATCCAATCCCTCGTAGATCGAGCGGCTGCCATAGCCCTTGTGCACGTTCTTCAGCGTCACCACGTCCTCGCCGCAGCGCGGCGCCGGCTGGAAGTCGAACGATACCTTCTGGCGGCGCTTGGGCGGCTCGACCCGGTCGATCTTGTCCAGCTTCTTCACCCGGCTCTGTACCTGGGCGGCATGCGAGGCACGCGCCTTGAAGCGCTCGATGAAGGCGATCTCCTTGGCCAGCATCGCCTGCTGGCGCTCGAACTGCGCCTGCTGCTGCCTGTCGGCAATCGCCCGCTGCTGCTGGTAGAATTCGTAGTTGCCGGAGTAAGCGGTCAGCGAACCGCCGTCGATCTCGACCACCTTGTTGACGATGCGGTTCATGAACTCGCGGTCGTGCGAGGTCATCAGCAGCGCGCCGTCATAGTTCTTCAGGAACTGCTCCAGCCAGATCAGGCTTTCCAGGTCGAGATGGTTGCTCGGCTCGTCGAGCAGCATGGCGTCGGGCCGCATCAAAAGGATCCTGGCCAGTGCCACGCGCATTTTCCAGCCGCCGGACAGCTTGCCGACGTCGCCGTCCATCATCTCCTGGCTGAAGCCGAGGCCGTCCAGCACCTCGCGCGCCCGGCCATCCAGCGCGTAGCCGTCGAGCTCCTCGAAGCGGTGCTGCGCCTCGCCGTAGCGGGCGATGATCTCGTCCATCTGGTCGGCCTGGTCAGGGTCGCCCATGGCGTGCTCGAGCTCGCGCATCTCGGCCGCCACTTCGCTGACCGGTCCGGCGCCGTCCATCACTTCGGCCACCGCACTGCGGCCTTCCATGTCGCCGACATCCTGGCTGAAATAGCCGATGGTGACGCCGCGATCGACCGAGACCTGGCCTTCGTCGGGCTGCTCCTCGCCGTTGATCATGCGAAACAGCGTCGTCTTGCCGGCGCCGTTAGGCCCGACCAGCCCGACCTTCTCGCCCTTCTGCAACGCGGCGGAGGCTTCGATGAAGACGATCTGCCTGCCGTTCTGCTTGCTGATGCTTTCGAGACGAATCATGGTTTCCGGGGAAGGCCAAAGGAGAGTTCCTGCGCCAATACGCGATAGACCGCGCCGGCGGAAGCCCGCAGTAGTGAGGCGCCCCGCGCCAAATTGTCTGAACCCGCCAGTTGCTTCCCGGCTGGATCAGGCTTTGACGGCGTAGGGATGAGCCGGCGGATCAGCTATCGGTCAGGGCTTTTGTCGTCGCCAGCTTGACCCCGGCGGCGGCGAATGCCGCATTGTGCCGGGCGATGATCTCCGCGGCGGTCTCGCTGGCCGCGTCGAGCGTGCTGTGGGCGTCGGAAACCACGGTGACGCCCAGGCCCGCTGCAAAGGCGCCCTTCACCGTGGCCGCCACGCAGAAATCGGTCTGCGCGCCGATCAGAACGACCTCGCCGGCGCCCTGCCCGGCCACCCATTCTGCAAGCGCGGCATTGCTGAACGCGTCGCCGACACGCTTGGCGAACGTCGGCTCGTCCCCGGCCTGGCCGAGCGCCGGCCACACCGGCCAGCCCGGCTCACCCGGCGCCAGTGGATCGCCCTGCGGCCCGTCATGCCTGATGAAGGCGACTTTGCGCCCGCTGCGCCGTGCCCATTCGATCAGCGCGCGGGTGCGGGCAACGATGCCGTCGGCATCATGGATCGGCGGTTCGGCGACACCGTCGAACATGCCGGTCTGAAGGTCAATCACGATTAGCGGCGCAGCGGCCGCGGGGCTGGTCCCTGACATGGCCGCGAACATAGCGTTGGTGGTAGGCGGGTCAAGTATCCGTCGCCGAAGCCGACGCTGGAGCTGCTGATCTCCCCCTCGTGGGGCAGGGCTATCGCAGGTGGAAAGCCGAGGCTTTCGCTCTACGATGGACCCCCACCCCTAACCCCTCCCCACAAGGGGGAGGGAGACTTCCGTTGGCGCTGACCTCGGCAAATTGCCTGCCTTTCGGCGCCAAAGGGGAAGTAAGGGCGCGCGGCAGCATTCCCTCCCCCTTGTGGGGAGGGTTAGGGTGGGGGTCCATCTTCGCAAGAATCCAAATGCGATTGCCCAGCGCAACAGTGGGGGTGTCCAAGCCCCGGCGACGAAATTGGATATCCCGCAATCAATCCGGCGCGCCGGCGAAAAGCACCATCCTATCGCCGCCGCCAGCCGGCCAGTCCCTGATGCTGCGGTCGTAGCCGCCGGTCAGCACCGTGCCGTCGGCGGCAAAGGCAACCGCATAGATCGGGCCGGACTGGCTGTCGAACATGGCGAGCTGGTTGCCGGTCTCCATGTCCCACAGCCGCGCCGTGCCGTCGAGCGAGCCTGAGAGCAGCCGCTCGCCGTCGGCTGAGAGCGCCAGGGCGTAGACGGTGCCTTCATGGCCGTCGAAACGGCGGACCTCGCGGCCGCTGTCCAGATCCCACAGCTTGATCGTGTAATCGCCGCTGCCGGTGATGACATGGTGCCCGTCGGCGGCAGCTGCCGCAGGCATCGCGGCGTTGCCGGGAGGCCGGTCGTGCGCTAGATCGCTCGCCGAGGATCTCGCTCGAGGCCAGCAATGGACGATTGGAAGCTACCTTGGGACGGCGGTTGCCTGTGCGCCGGAATACGCTTTCGCATCAGCGCCCCGCCCTTGCTGACGATGGCGTGTCACTGCACCGGCTGCCAGAAGCTGAGCGCCAGCGCATATTCCCTGACCATCGCCGTGCCGAGCGACGGTTTTGCCATAACGCAAGGCGAGCCGGTGGTCGGCGGACTGCACGGCCCGCATCGCCAGCTCTATTGCCCGCATTGCAAGAACTGGATGTTCACGCGCCCGCATGGCCTGGACTTTTTCGTCAACGTTCGTGCGACCATGCTGGACCAGCACCAATGGTACGTGCCTTTCGTCGAAGTCTTCACGTCGGAAAAGCTGCCCTGGGCTTCGACCGCCGCTAGCCACAGTTTCGCTACGCAGCCCGACCTCGAGGGATACGCCCCTCTGATCGAGGCGTTCGCCCGCGAAGCGGCGCGGCCAACTTGACTGGTTGCCGCCCGGAAAGGCGGCGCCAGCCTCCGTGCCTCACTTCAACTCCACCCAGACCGGCGCATGATCGCTGGCGCCGGTCTCGCCGCGCACGTCGCGGTCGATGCCCGCCGCTACCAGCCGGCGCGACAGCTTCTTACTGAGCAAGATATGGTCGAGGCGCAGGCCGGCATCGCGCGGCCAGCGGTTGCGGCGATAGTCCCAGAATGTGTAGAGCGTCTCGTTCGGGTGCTTCTTGCGCAGCGCGTCAAGCCAGCCCTGGTCGAGCAGCCGCTGGAACGATGCGCGGCTTTCCGGCTGGACCAGCGCGTTGTCGTCATAGGAGCGGGTCGGGTAAATGTCGCGCGGCTCGGGCACGATGTTGTAGTCGCCGGCCAGCACCACCGGCAGGCCGGTGTCGAGCAACTGCGCCGCATGCGCCTCCAGCCTTTCGTGCCAGTTGAGCTTGTACTGGAATTTCGGGCCGGGCTGCGGATTGCCGTTCGGCGCGTAGAGGCAGGCGACGACGATGCCGTTGACCGCAGCTTCGATGTAGCGCGCCTGCTGATCGCTATCGTCGCCGGGCAGCGCCTCGCGGGTCAGAACGGGTTCTGCGCCACGCGAAAGGATGGCGACGCCGTTCCAGGTCGGCTGCCCGACCCAAACCGCGCCGTAGCCGGCCGCCGCCAGCGCAGTGCGCGGAAACTGCGTCTGTCTCGCCTTGAGCTCCTGCAGGCAGGCGATGTCGGGTTTGGCGGCGGCCAGCCATGCGAGCAGGTTCGGCAGCCGGCTGTTGATGTTGTTGACGTTGAAGGTGGCGATCTTCATCGGCCTGCTTCAGCGCACGATGCGTTCGGTCCACGCCTTCACCGCATCAGCGAGCGTCTTCAGATGATCGGCGGTGGAGAAGCCGGAGATATTTTTGCGCGGCTTCAGATCATGGTCGCCGTCTTCCAGCCAGAAGATCTCGATTGCGTCGGACAGTGCATAGTTCGCGACCTCGTCTTTGGTCCCGAACTCGTCGCGCGTGCCCTGGAAGATCAATGTCGGCGTCTTGAGATCGGCGAGGTGTTTTGTCCGAAGCTGCGTCGGTTTGCCCGGTGGATGGAAGGGATAGCCGAGACAAAGCAGGCCCGAGATCTCGCCATTCGAAAACATCTCGTCGGCGATCATCGAAGCGACGCGTCCGCCCATCGACTTGCCGCCGATGATCAGCGGACCCTTCACGCCCTTCGCCCGGAGGTCGGCGATCGCCTTGACGTATTCCGGGTTAACCGTCTCGGCGCGCGGCGGCGGCTTGCGGTGGCCGTAGCGGCGAGCCGCCATGTAGTGGAATTCAAAGCGCGCGACGCGGAAGCCGGCCTCGGCCAGCGCTTTTGCCGTGGCGGTCATCGAGGCCGAGTCCATAGGAGCGCCTGCGCCATGGGCGAGCAGGATGATGATGGCGGCGGTGTCGGGGCCGTCGAAGAGGAAGGTTGTCATGGGGACTCCAACGCTGGTGACCCCTTCTCCCCTTGTGGGAGAAGGTGACCGAGCGAAGCTCGGTCGGATGAGGGGTGTTCCAGGGAACGCCGACGCCTCATTTCTTCCAACACCCCTCAACCGTCTCGGCGCTGCGCGCCGATCCACCTTCTCCCACAAGGAGGGCTTTGCATGAAGGGTGTGCTTAACCTGATTGGCCTACTGGGCGTCTTTTGAAGGCGTCTAAGGCCTCGCCC